>CABGHH010000203.1 GCA_902158745.1 Candidatus Methanolliviera sp. GoM_asphalt | reverse complement strand
ACCTCTTCGAGTTCCATATTTGAATCGTTCGACATCTCCGCCACGTTCGGTTCATCTTTCTTTTTTTCAAATCCAAACATTTCTTCCACCGCCAAAACTTTTTCAAAAATTAATTTTTTTTACTTACCCTAATCAATTTAATTCGCCACCGGAACCACGTTCCGTAACGGTATCAAATCTCCGACGCATATTAGACGATTAAAGCTCATTGGTTGAGCGTTCTCGTAATGGCGTTACGATTTTCGTGAGTCATCTTGTAACTCCGCTTTCTCTCTTATGCCTAATATAAGAAATTAAACGCTGGATATTGTTCGTTTTAACACCAAGAACCTCTGCTATCTCTTGTGCGGACAACCCCTTCTCCAACAATTTACTCACCACCTCATATTTTTTTGGTGTATGGTTATCGCCGTTCGCCGTGTTTTTATCCGCATTGTTCACCGGTTCTTCCATCCATTGGTCGAAGATTTCTTCCTTCCGCTTCTCATAAGCACGTATTAACGCATCTGGTGGCTTACGAATGTGCCAAACGCTTTGCTTCTTCCAGATTTTCTCCTCATCGTTCCAGATTATAGGACTGTGCCTGTATATCCTCCCGGTTCGCGGGTCTTGTTGCCGGAAGAATACGCGGAGAATGTTCATTTTTGATTTTAAATTAAGCCCGGCGGTGTATGCCTCGACGTGTAAAAGCTCTCTCAATATTACGTCGAGATAGCCGAGCGAGGGCGTGGTTATCAGCAATAAATGGCGTTTGAACCGCACAGATTGGAATATTTTAGCAATGCTCTTGTTTTTCCGCGTCATCGACTCCCTGGAGCCAGCAAAAACCTCTAAATCGTCGAGAAGAATGGCTTTTTTTCCTTCGCTGATTTGAGTTTTAAACTCCTCAAGAGAAAAAACGACAGACTCGGCGTCGAATTGGTCATCGGATAGATACCCGAGGGTTAAGGCGGCGTAGCTTTTCCCGCTCCCCGTTTCGCCAGCGAACGACAGGACACCGTTCCGACGCGGCTCTTCCCGATAAATTCTATCAATTAAATAGCTTTGAATGGGATTTAGTCTCTCGATGCCTTTCCAATGGTCGAGCGTAAAACCGAAAGAGTCCGTCCTTCGAGCCTTTACGTGATATTCCTTTGCGTCTTGCATGTATTTCTGTTGTTTTGCGGATTCTCGCGCCGCTTCTTCCTTCTCCCGTATCTCTAAGTTAATTAAATCTCTAACCGGCGGTAGAAACCTCATTTAACCCCTCCCATCTCGTTCTCTTGTCTCCACTCAATAGGATTGAACCCCACAACCGCGTCATCGAAAGTAAGAATCACAATCATCTCCGTCGTCTTCCTCATCTCCATTATTATTACATTCTTTGCTATCTAATAACTTTTTTCGATTGATTAGGGCAACACACTCACCCAAAGATAAAAAACACCACTCTTCTAAATCTATTTTCCTTTTTTCCAGATTGGCATCTATCTTTAGGATAGCGGACGTGTATTCATCATCCTTACAGTGAAAAATAAAACTTTTTAGACCTCTAACGATGTTTCTCAATTGCCGTGGATATATTTCACCTTTTGGCTCGGTATCAATGAGAAAATGAGGAATCAATATCAGATAATTGCTTATCGCTTCCCTTAAACTCATATTTTTGTATCTCCTCTTTTCAACATATCCTCGACCTCGTCCGAAAGTTGAATTTTCATATCCCGCCCGCTCCAGAGCGTCAATTGCACAATGAATATGCGCGTGGTTTTTAAATATGCGTTTTACCTCTTTTAAAACCCCGGCTTTTGACCTAACCCGAGCTTTGCCCCGTTTCACTTTATCACCCGCAAAGAGACAACATTTCTATTTCTCTGCTATGCTCTTCTCTTCTCTCCTCTTTCTCAAAGTCCAACATCTCATCTGGTAACGGCTTGAATTGAATATCCCCGCCCCGGTTGACAATCAAAAATCCTATCTTTTCTCTATCATCTTTGCACCGGGCAATTGAAGAGATAGAGTCCTGACCAACCATGATTGGGACGCCACCCTCTTTCGCTAAAACCTCATACCCCTCTGCCACCGCAACCCGGAGAAGTGCTTTTCCTATCTCATCCACGCTTTTACTAATTCCTGTTTGGTGGCGGACGAAATCATCCATTAGTTTTCGAGGGATTTTGGGGGGTGCTGTCTTGGCGGTCATTCTTTATCCCTCCCATGATCGTTTTGGCAGATGAGAGTATCAACCATGTCGGCAATATCGGAGTCCAATTTTTTTAGCGATGCGCGAGTGTAGATCGAGATGGACGTCAAACGGGCGTCCCACGAATGAGCGCCGAGCGAACGGAGATCATAATCGAGGTGGCGGTCGATGGAAGCGATCTTTTTGTGGATATTCACGCCCGCCGTAAGAAGAGTTGAACGAGTCATCGACCGCGCATGGAGCTTGTTCGGATTCGAACTCATTTTATTCATCGTCATCACCCCCATGGGGTCGCTCATATTTGTAATATTCAATCTGCTCGAGTAGCTTCGCCTGCTGTCGAAAAGCCAGCCATCGTCTTGTGGATGGACTTCAGACTGAGGTTTATCCGGCGCATCAGTCTCAAAATTCTCAATCTCAGAATTAACGCCACGCCATACATTCTCGAGCCTATTCTTTGCTGGCTCAAGTTTATCTTGTAGCCTCTTATTCAAATCTGCAATCTCATCGTTGTATTTTTCTATTATCGGCTCGATCGATTCTTCTATTTCGTCCAAATCGTCTTGATATGGCT
>CABGHH010000202.1 GCA_902158745.1 Candidatus Methanolliviera sp. GoM_asphalt | reverse complement strand
GTGACGTTTCCGCCGCCGATGACCGCAACTTTTTCTCCCACATTTATCGGTGTGGCATATTCAGGAAATTTGTATGCTTTCATCAGGTTTATCCTTGCGAGAAACTCATTCGCCGAATAAATCCCGTTTAAGTTCTCACCAGGAATATTCATAATCATTGGAGCCCCAGCGCCAGTTCCTACAAAGACCGCATCAAATTCCTTTAGCAGTTCGTCTATAAGGATCGTCTTACCGATGATGACATTCAGTTCTATTCTCACACCGAGCTTTATAATATATTCTATCTCATTATCCAGTATATCCTTTGGAAGCCTGAACTCAGGTATTCCATATCTTAAAACGCCGCCTGGTTCGTGCAGTGCCTCATAGACAGTCACACCATAACCGAGTTTTGCCAGATCTCCAGCCGCGGTGAGGCCAGCCGGACCGGATCCGACGATCGCCACTTTCTTGGAGATAGACGAAAGATATTTTGGGACACTGACAATATATCCCTTCTCCATATCATAGTCAGCCACGAACCTCTCGAGCCTTCCGATGGCAACGGGATCCCTGCCCTTGCCCTTTCCAAGCGTGCAATACTTCTGACACTGTTGTTCCTGAGGGCAGACCCGCCCACAAATGGCAGGAAGGTTATTTTTATCTTTAAGTATCTCAACGGCATCATCCAGTCTCTCTTCACTTATGCATTTGATGAATTCTGGTATGTCGATTTCTACGGGACAGCCGTCGATACATAGCTCTTTACCCTCTTTTCTCTCACATTGGAGGCACCTCTCCGCCTCCGCCTTTGCAATCTCCAGATTGTAGCCCAATGCAACCTCGCCGAAGTTTTTTATCCTTTCTTGAGGATCCTGCTCCGGCATTGGATGCGTCTTCTTGGGAATTTTTTTCTTTTTCTTCTCCGCCTCTGCCATCTTGATCATCCCTCCAGGGCCATCCTTTCCTCATCCAAAAATCTTCGATTTCTCGCCATCAAATTATCGAAATCGACCAGATGAGCGTCGAACTCCGGTCCATCAACGCAGGCAAATTTCGTCTCTCCGCCTACTACAACCCTACAGCTTCCACACATTCCGGTACCGTCTACCATGATCGGATTTAGACTTGCGACTGTTTTTATCCCATAGGGTTTCGTGAGTTCAGCGATGATCTTCATCATTATGACCGGCCCAACAACCATCACGAGATCGATCTTCTCTTCACCATCCATCAGTTCCTTCAAGACATCGCTAACAAATCCTTTCCTTCCCGTAGAACCGTCATCAGTGGTGATGTAGAACTTATCGCTGTACTCTGAAATTTTTTCTTCAAATATCAACAGATCCTTTGTCCTTGCCCCGATAATAGATGTGACAGTATTCCCAGCCTCCTTAAACGCCCTTACCTCCGGATAGATGAGTGCTATTCCTACACCGCCTCCTATGCAGACAACATTTCCATAATTATCTATCTCGGATGGATTCCCCAAAGGACCGGCAAAGTCGAGGAGAGAATCCTCCTCATTCAGAAGTCCAAGTTTCTTGGTAGTCCTGCCCACCTCTTGAACCACGATTGTAACCGTGCCTTTTTTCGCATCAAAATCTGTTATCGTCAATGGTACTCTCTCACCGTGTTCATCGACCCTTAAAACGATAAAATTGCCAGGTTTTGCCTTCTTTGCAATTAAAGGAGCGTATATCTCAAACAACTTTACATTATCGGCTAAATTCTCCTTTTTAACGATTTTATACATCTGAGGCACTCTCTTTTCCTACTTTAAGAGATCCTTTGCCTTTTCAAATGCAAACTTGTAGTCAAACACGCCTTTCTTCGCTTCTCTCGCTGCGTTCAATACAGCCATCTCTGTTTTATATTTTAAATCGCCTGTGGCAAGCGCACCAAGACCAAACACGCCTGGTAAAATCTCTTTTCCATCGTCTGACAGTTCTAATCCCTCTATCCTCAGGGGAGGTACAGCATTGACGTCCGCCACTACCTTGCACTTATCCAATTTTTTCAGCATATCAGTATTGACCAGACAGACTCCCGCCTTACCTGCTGTGATTATCACGTCAGCGTCCTTCACAGCCTCAAATATCTCGTCATCGTTCGCACCTTGCATTCCCGTTATCTTGATTCCTTCCTCCTTCTCGATCTCTGAAGCTATCTCTTCTGCCCTAGACCTATTTCTGGACGTGATGATAACATTTGCACCCTCGCAAGCACAGATTGTTGCAGCCAACTGCCCTACCTGACCAGTACCAGCTAATATTACTACCTTTTTTTCCTTTAAACCTTCAAACCCTTTCTCAGATAAGACCTTATCTATCTTGGCTACAAGCGCAGAAGCAGTCGTGTGTCCTCCTCTCGGATCCACGATTATGGATATCTCGAACGGGGGGAACATAGACTTTTTAACGTTCTTCAAGATCTTCTTTGCCTCATCAACATCTTTTCCACCGACAAAAATGGTTGTATGCCCTACACCTTTTACCCCTCTTGGAAACATGGCATCCTGGGTGAGTGCAGTTACACTCTTTGCGTCAACCTGTGCAACGGGGACAACAATGTCAAACCCAGAGTCGTACGCTATCAAAATATCAAAAGGCGTCACATATTTATCCGTATCCAATAACAACACGATATCTTTCACTCAAATCACCTGACTGGTAAAATTTTATATGTAGATATAAATTTTTCTAATCTACTGCACAGTCCGAAGATCTAGCGATGATTTGTTCTTTTTCTCATGACGACTTCGTCGTGGGATCCCAAAAATCGAAGATTTTTGAGGACATTGAA
>CABGHH010000201.1 GCA_902158745.1 Candidatus Methanolliviera sp. GoM_asphalt | reverse complement strand
GGAGGGCAAATAAGATACCGAATTTTCGTGCGGTGTATTTTGCATATCTCTCCTCTATCTCCCCTTTTATCTCACGTATGTTCATGGATAGACATATATCCCTTTATACTCTAACCCGTACCACTTCTTCAGCCATTCTTTATGAAATGCCTCCGGATCCAGATCCTTGAATCTATCGGGATAGGACCACTTCGCCATGTATCCGAGAGCCACCGGCCATCTGGGCGATAGCATAAAATCAGCAAAGGGAGTTACATAGACCTTCCCGTTCTTCACCGCGTCTATACCCTTAAATCCGGGGCGGTTCATGATCTTATCCCTCTCCCCCCTCATCCCGCTCGTATCGGGTTTGCTGGTGTAACCATTGACCTTCTTGCCCGCCGGCATCATACCTGCTATCGGCATGTAGTCCTTTATTATCACCTGCGGGTCTTGCCCCACTATCCACTCCGGGCTCATCATGGAATAGATAGGGGCACCGGGAGCCTGCTCAGGGCTATATCCAGGCATCCTGAGCGCTTGCCCCCCTTCTCTATCGACGATGTTCACCCCCCCAGCCATCTCGATCAACTGATAAGGCCCTGTGTTCTCACCATAGGCGACGTAGGGCATGAACCACTCATAATATACCCTCACCCTCTCCTCCGGCGGTATATCTTTCACCTTCTCTTCGATCTTCTTCGCATAGGACTCGGCAAAATCGATGTACTCCTTAGCTTCCTTTTCTTCGCCCAGCATCTTACCCAGGATATTCACCTCTCTGGAAAAGGTCTCTGGCTTGTATAAATCCAGACGCACCACCTTGATGCCGGCAGAGCTCATCGTCTCTTCAAGGTTGGGATAATTAAAGAGGGGATCAGTATAGGCGAGCACCACATCAGGTTTCAGATCGATGATCTTCTCGTAGTTGGGCGAAACGGGAACCATACCGATCAAAGGCTTATCTTTCAATGTCGGATAGAATTCGGGGCACCATTTCGTAAAGCTGTCGATACCAACGATCTTATCTTCTTCTCCCAATGCAACGATGATCTCCGAAGCCTGTGGGGTAAAGCAGGCTATTCGCTCCACGGGATAAGGTAATTCAACCTTATTTCCCATCGCATCTACGACGGTGATCGTCTTCTGGGCACTCTTCTGGGCACCGACCTGTGTAACCAAGATTGCGGAGCAGACGACCAGACAGACGAGCATCACGCCTATGAATAACCTTTTGAAATTTTTTCTCATGCCAGACCTTCTTCATCGTCTTGTTAATAAGTTTTTTGGTTTTTATGTTACTACATACTACTAAAATACTAATTGTTGCCACCATAGTTCACTATCGTTTTCGCTATCCTTTTCCCATATTTCCATCCTCGTCCCAGTAAAAAGAGAGTATAAGAAGACCTAAAGTCGCTCTTCCGTTTCATGGATAGACATATATCCCTTTATATTCCAATCCATACCACTTCTTCAGCCACTCTTTATGAAATGCTTCCGGATCCAGATCCTTGAATCTATCGGGATAGGACCACTTCGCCATGTATCCGAGAGCAACGGGCCACCTGGGCGATGTGGCGAGCTCGCCAAATGCGAATGCGTGAACGTTTCCGTTCTTTACTGCATCTATCCCTCCAAAGCCGGGACGGTTCATCATCTCATCTCTTGCCTGCTTCATCCCGCCCGCGTCGGGTCTGCCGGTATAACCGACGGTCTTTGGCTTTTTGCCCATCGACATATAATCTGCCATGCCCATATAGTCCTTTATCATCACCTGAGGATTTTTTTCCACGATCGCCTCCGGATTCACCATAAGGTACACGCCCGATTTCCCCGGGAGGTATCCAGGCATCTTGAGCAATCGCCCTCTTCCCCCCGAAAAGACGTTCACTCCCCCGGCCATCTCGATCAAATGATCTACTCCCGATCCTCTACTATAGGCAACATAAGGCATGAAGAATTCAGAATATATCTTCACCCTCTCTTCCGCCGGTATATCCTTTATTCTCCCCTCGATCTTATCGACGTAAGAACTGGTAAAATCGAGAAACTCCTTTGCCTCTTTATCCTTCCCAAGCATCTTTCCCAACGCCTTCACATCATGCTCGAAGCTCTTCGGCTTGTATAAATCCAGACGCACAACCTTGATGCCAGCGGGCTTAAGCTTATTCTCGAGATCCGGATAATACCACATCGGATCGGCATAAGAGATCACCACCTGTGGATTCAGATCGATGATCTTCTCATAGTTCGGCGGCATGCCCATCGGCATACCGATCGAAGGCTTATCCTTTATCCTTGGATAGAAGTCGGGATTCCACTTCGTAAACTGATCTATGCCGACGATCCTATCCTTTGCACCCAATGCACGGATAACTTCCAGAGCCGCTGGATTGAGGCTTGCTACCCGCTCAACGGGATAAGGCACCTCAATTTTATTGCCCACCGAATCTACGACGGTAACGGTCTTTTGAGCACCGGCTTGTGAAACTGGAAATGCGACGCAGACGATCAGACAGACGAGCATTGCCCCTACAAAAATTTTTTTATTCATCTTTCTTCACCTCACAAAATTGTATTTTTTTGTTGTCCCTCTTACTATTAAGTTTTTTGATTATTTTCAAATTTGCTTGACTAATTGTATATAAGATTTACGATACGAAAAATCTACAAAAAATTAACTTCTCTCCTCGATCCATCCCTCAACTTCCAGACAGATCTCCCTCAATTTTTCCAGCTCTTCTTCGCTTGCTTCCCAGTATCCCCTCTCATTCGCCTCGAAGAGTGTATCCATCATGTTATTCAAC
>CABGHH010000200.1 GCA_902158745.1 Candidatus Methanolliviera sp. GoM_asphalt | reverse complement strand
AGGTGGTGTTTCTCTTTCAAGATACTTCTTTTCCATTTTTTTATCTCCTTTTAAGGTGAAGGACCAAGCAGAAAACCCAGCCCCTTCACTAAAGCGTCCAATATTCTTCCCAACCCCCAAATCAAGGGATCTATCATGGAAATGAGAGCTTCCAACAACGGACCGGCAATCTTCAATATCGGACTAGATATATCCAAGATCACCTCTATTATGGGGCCAACCATGTCCAATAAAGGATCCAAGATCGCCTTTGCCATCGGAAGGATCGCTCCCACAATGGACGGGATGCTTATCGAGGAGATAATTCCCCTTATGTCGATCGATGAGATCACTTCTGCGACTGCCCCCAATATATTCGGAACCATCTTCGCCATCGATTCTATCATTTCTGAAGATAGAAGAGATTTTACCATACCCATCATCGGTGCCGTTGTGTCCATCATGTTTCCAAATATATCTCCGATCTTATTCTCACCCATATTTTATTAGGGTGGACTTCCACTCATAAATATGTTATGATTATTCAATAGGGTAAGCCTTAACTATTTCGAAACTTAGGGATTTTTGGATGAACGAAGCGGATCTAAGAAAAGATGCAATGGAGATATTTCTTGCGTCTATCAGAGCTGTGGATCCCATAATCGCCGTTAAAGAGCATGTTTCTTTGGAGGGGGATATTTTACGGGTGGGTACCAATAGTTATGGCCTCTCAAACTACGATGGGATCTATGTGATCGGTTGTGGAAAGGCGGCCGCACCGATGGGGCGTGCTTTAGAGGACATATTGGGGGATAGGCTAGATGGAGGAGCGATAAATGTCAAATATGGCCATATAACTCCTTTAAAGATAATCAAGGTAAATGAGGCAGGTCATCCGATTCCAGATGATGCGGGCGTTGAAGGTACAAGAGAGATCTTAAATATACTCGATGGATTGGGAGAGAGAGATTTGGTTCTATCTGTTATATCCGGCGGTGGATCAGCACTATTGTCTATTCCAAAAGATGGAATTAGCTTGGAAGAGGAACAAAGGATAACGAAGATGCTTTTAGACTGTGGCGCAAGCATAGATGAGATGAACACATTGAGAAAGCACATATCTGGCGTCAAAGGGGGAGAATTGGCAAGGGTTGCTTATCCAGCGACCGTGATATCACTCATCTTATCAGATGTGGTGGGGGATCGCATGGATGTGATCGCCTCTGGGCCCACCGTACCGGACGAATCCACCTATAAAGATTGCATGAGAATAATCGATAAATACGATCTGAAACTTCCTGTGTCCGCAATGGATAAAATTAAAAGGGGAGTTGAAGGATTGGTAGATGAGACGCCCAAGAGAGACAACAAGATATTTGATAGAACGTACAATATCATTGTGGGAAAGAACATGATGGCTTTGAAAGCCGCCGAGCGGAAAGCGAAAGAGTATGGATATAATACATTGATATTATCTTCTTCGATCGAAGGAGAAACAAGAGACGTCGCCTTCGTTCATGCTGCCATCGCAAAAGAGATCAGAGCCAGTGGAAATCCGATAGAAGCGCCGGCGTGCATCATATCTGGCGGAGAAACGACGGTGACGATCAAAGGCGATGGAAAGGGCGGAAGAAATCAGGAGTTCGTCCTGGCGAGTGCAATGAAGATCGATGGGATGGAGGATGTCGTGATACTCAGTGGAGGGACGGACGGTTCAGATGGACCGACCGATGCCACGGGTGCGATCGCAGACGGTTCTTCAATAGATAGGGGAAACAAAAAAAATTTAGATTCAATAAAATATCTTCAAGATAACGATTCTTATCACTTCTTTGAATCGTTGGGAGATTTGATCAAGACGGGACCCACAAACACCAATGTGATGGATGTGAGGTTACTGCTAGTTGGGTGAAAGAGATGCGTAAAACTAAGATCATCTGTACGATAGGGCCTGCCAGCTCTCAAAAAGAGGTCATCAAAGATATGATAGAGGTTGTGAAGAAGGTTGCAATAGATGCCGGATTCGTAAAAAAAGGCGATCTCGTTGTGATAACATCGGGTCCGGCGATAGGCACACCAGGCACGACCAATCTCATAAAGGCAGAGGTTATAAAATAAAATAGAAAATGTTATTTATAAGAATTTTCCGTAAGCCCAAACCGTAAAATTACAAAAGAAGTGAATGAATTGGATAAGAATATCTTAGATATGGACGAGGAATCACAAATTCGCATCGAGGAGATCGGAGAGTCCGATATACTGGTGGGAATACCGAGTTATAACAACGAGAGGACCATTGCCCACGTGATAAAGGCGGTGGAGTACGGATTGACGAAGTATTTTCCGGAGTATAAGTCGGTGCTCGTAAATTCTGATGGTGGATCCACCGATAGAACCCGAGAGATCGTGGAGGAGACCAGCGTTTATTCCGATCTGGATACCATGCTGATAAAACATCCAACCCGCCCAGCATCCAAGGTTGTTGGAAAATACATTGGCACACCGGGAAAGGGAAGCGCCTTTAAAGCCATCTTTGAGGTTGCAAGGGCATTGGGTGTAAAGGCTTGTGCGGTTGTGGACTCAGATTTAAGAAGCATCACACCAGAATGGGTGGAAGTTTTAATCGGACCGGTTTTGTCGAAGGGATTCGATTTTGTCGCACCGTATTATTCCAGGCATAAGTATGATGGAACAATAACGAATATGGTGGTATATCCTCTGACGAGGGCTCTCTACGGAAGGCGAATCCGACAGCCGATCGGAGGCGATTTTGGTTTTTCTGGGAGATTGGCCAAAAATTATCTTGAAAAAGATATTTGGGGCACGGAGGTCGCCCGCTATGGAATTGACATCTGGATG
>CABGHH010000199.1 GCA_902158745.1 Candidatus Methanolliviera sp. GoM_asphalt | reverse complement strand
ACGAGCATATAGTATGCGTTCACACCCTCTTCTGTTCCTTTGGCCAGATAACTGTTTTCATTCTTTGAATCCTCGATTACCATCTCGTAATCATCCGATTCATATTTCGGAAGTTCATATTCTTCTCCCGAGTATTTCATGGCGCTATCTGTAACCTCCAACTCATCGGTGATCTCCTCCCTTGCAAACGCCTTCCACATCTCATTCCATTCTTCCGATCCAACTTTATACATTTTATTATCTCCTTTATCTATTCTTCAAATAATGCTCCTGGGTTCATTATGTTATTTGGATCAACTAATTCCTTTAGTTTCTTCCATAACGAAATATACTCACCTTTTAGTTTCGGCAGTGTCTTCTTGACGACGGCCCTATAAGGTCTGAACCAAGCATAAATTCCTATGTCCAGCAACATATCCGTCGCCTTATCCATGAAGACCACTAGATTATCGCGCAACGCTGGATCCGACGAATAATCCATCCACGCATCGAGCTCAACGTAGCCGATCTTTCCGACGTATGGTCCTGGTCCGGTAACTTCCACCACATAACAAAGATCCCTCTCCACGAGACCACAATCCACCCACAACTTCAGAGATTTATCCCAATATTCTTTAGATTTATTTAAAGGACCCCACCATGCAAGAGCCCAGTAATTTCCTCTCGCGAACCAGTAGGCTATCTTTCTTGGATATAAGAACTCATCCGCCGTTGTGAAAGGGGTGACTGGTAGGAAATCCCCTACACCTATTTCATCTCTAACTTTCGGGATCTCATATCCTATATCCTCCAAATCATTCTTCTCCATTCCCCTCTCAGAAAACACCTCATACGACGTCATCACATCCAACCATGGTTGCGGATTTGATGGTGTTATCTTCATCGCTTCTTGGCACTCGGGAGAGAGAACCTCATCCGCTCTTTTCATCATAGGATATGTAATCTCCGAGAATTTCGATTGAACATCTTCATCTATAAACTTAAAGTTATCCATGACCTTCTTAACCACTTTTTTCTTGTATTCTATCGCATCATCATCACCTTCAATTACTGTAAGCGTTACCCATGGAGACATAATAAGAAGATCTGCATAAACCTCGGTTGAAAAATCACTCTTGATCCATCCCATCGTCGTCCACGCGATTCCCCAGCTCATCATTATCTGGCTCGATACGATCCCCAACTTTCCAATATCATCCGTGAAGTTTATGGCGTCTTCGAGATTTGCAAAGAAGTTCTCCATTGCTTCCTGCTTTTCTAGCTTATATAATTCCGTAGTTACCTCCGTTATCACACCCATCGTCCCAGGCTGACCTGCAAAGAGACCAAATAGATCTGGACCAAAGTACTTGAAGTATGGATCGATATTCGGGAAGGCTTTAGAACCTGTATATAATATCTCCCCATTTGGAAGGACGATCGTTGCGGTCAATACGTGATCTATCCCCTGCGATGCGTTCTCATGATAGACCCCTCTCAGCATATAGTTGGAGAGGGGGGCAACCGTACCGGGCGCCGCAGGCACCGCCGCTTTCAACCCCCTCTTCTTTAATTCCGCATTAATCTTTGCTGTCGTAATTCCTGGTTGAATGGTCGCCGTCATCATCTCTTCATCGATCTCGAGCTTCTTCATCCTCTTCAATTCGAGGATGATTCCGCCATAAGTAGGAATACATAGCCCCCTCACGTTTATCCCACTACTCATCGTGACGACCGGTATCCGGTATCTGTTCGCGATCCTCAATACTTTTTGAACTTCCTCCGTCGTCTCTGGCCTGACGACATAGTCGGGCATGTGTGGAGGTATGAACGGCCATTGGTTATCACGTGAATAGGCAACCATAATGGCATCCCTATCCGAGACGTTCTCTTCTCCCACTACGTCCTCTAAAAGTGCTAAAATACGATCCTTGTTCAAATTCATCAGTTCATCTTTCATATCATTATATTGTTTCTTTGTAATATTTAAAATTACCTAAAAATGCTAACATTTTTATATCAATTTAATTAACATTATTGTATGAATTTGAATACAGAAGCGATAGAAAAGTATAATCAATTAGTATATGACTGTGGCCACTGCCGTATTTGCACGCTTACGGACTACCATGAGGTAGATGGTGCTCTACCGATCTGCCCAAGTGGAGAATATTATGGGTTTGAATCGTTCTTTTCACCGGGAAAGGTGGAATTGATACGAGGATTGATCGAGGGGACGGTAGAGCCATCGGAGACCGCGATGAAGGTTGCCTTTGCATGTCCGTTGTGCGGTGGATGTTCGACCATGTGTAGGGCACATACATTTTTTGGGTTCAGTGCCGATGATACCACGCGTCTCTTCGAAGATATGAGAGAAACCCTCGCGGAAGCTGGATATATCCCAGAAAAGCATGCGAAATTCGCTGAATGTATAGAAAAGGATCACAATCCATATTACGAACCACACGAAGCGAGATTTGAGTGGTTGGAAGAAGGACTGGCAAAAGACGAAGGAGTGCTCTATTTCACGGGATGCACGTCCTCTTATAGAGAACAACAGATCGCTAAGGCAACCGTCAGGTCATTAGATGCAGCAGATATACCTTTTATGGTTCTTGGAGAAGATGAATGGTGTTGCGGCTCTCCATTGTTAAGAACGGGTCAGAAAGAGAAGGCAAAAGAGACTGCAAGACACAATGTCGAGGCGATTAGAAAGACAGGTGCAAAGACGGTTATAACTTCTTGTGCAGGATGCTACCGCACGATTGTGGTAGATTGGCCGAAGATATTAGGATTGAGAAATTTGGGATTCAATGTTATGCACAGTTCACAGTTCTTCGCATCATTAATCGATGAAGGGAAGGT
>CABGHH010000198.1 GCA_902158745.1 Candidatus Methanolliviera sp. GoM_asphalt | reverse complement strand
CAGGCATGGTATAATTTCGTGAAGCCACATAGATCTCTTATGGTAGAAGAGAATAATGGAAGATGCAAATGGAGACAGAGAACACCTGAAAATGGCAGAAGGACTTACCGATCATATATGGTCGCTATAAGAGATGTTCACATTCAGGGTGCCTGTTCAATGACATACACGACCCAATATCTTTAGAAACTGCATGGATGATCGGAGGATTTAAGATGAGCCAACCCTCTCTTTCGCATCTCTCAATCGCGTTTAATACCTCTTTCTTCTCAATTTTTTTATGCCATCTTCCGGTAAATCTCGCGTTTCTCTTATCGCCGATTTTTAGAAGGTCTATGACGATTATCCTGCCAGAACAACTCGAAATCGTGTAGAGATAAAGAAATTTATTAATTCTATCAAGCGTTGGGATAATCTTCTCATCCACCAAGCCTTCCCTCATCTTCTCGTTCAATCTTTTTAAGATATTGTCCTTCTTCTCTTCCCATCTTATCTTTATCTATCTATATAATCCAAAATAGATTTAAAAAGTGGCATTCCATCCCCATAGACACCCATAGAATTTCTTGTCCAATCCGGATGTGTATAAGAATAGAAGACCCTCTCCGGGTGTGGCATGAGCCCAAAGACGTTCCCCCGTTCGTTGCATATTCCTGCTATGTTATATGTAGAACCGTTCGGGTTCCATGGGTATCCCGCATAATCTCCTTTACTGTCTGTATATCTAAAGACGATCTGATCGTTCTCGATCATCTTCTCTAGGGTATCCTCACCTCCAAAGACGAGCTTTCCCTCGGCGTGTGCACTCGGGAAGATCACTATCTTATCCCTTGCATATCTCCTTGTGAATATGCACCTTCCACTGTTCACATGTCTCAATAACGTGGGCCTGCACTCGAATAGGTTTGAATCGTTTACGGTAAGTGCCGCCTTTTTTTCATCAGATAATATCTCTCCGATTCCGGGTAGAGCGCCGAGCTCGACCAATACTTGGAAGCCGTTACATATTCCTCCCAATAGTTTATCCTCTTCGATGAATTCGATTATCTCTTTCTTTAATTTACTTAGCCTCGACGCAAATATCGCCCCCGCACGCACGTAGTCTCCAGAAGAGAAGCCACCTGGTATGATGACACAAGCGTAATCTTCTAAGAATCGCTCTTCCTCACTCTCTTTCAGTATCTGCTTTATATGAACGAACTCAACGTCTCCTTTGAGCCTTTTAAATGCCAAGAACGTCTCCCATTCACAATTCGTCCCTTCCATCCTGAGTACGCATATCTTTGCCATGAAAACCTACCGGTTTAGTCATAGATCAAAGATTTACTCTGGCGAATAAAACTCCTAAAATCGAAACGCCTGATGCCATTTACAATGAGATCAATCGCGTTCAATGGATCAGAACCCACATCACTTCGTCAAACATCACGCCCCCTCACCAATCTCCATCTTGTTGAACATAGAGAAGATGACTTATGTCTATCCCCTCTTTGGTTATGACTTCACACCATCTACTCAAATATTTTTCTTTGCCAGCATGATCCCTATTTCACCATTCTTTATCTCAACTATCACATCCGATCTCTCCAAAAGTCAAAGATTATCCCTCGCTATCTTTTGAATTACAATTCCTTGAACCGATCTTTGATTTGGCCAGGATGTGCACTCATATCACTATTCTAAATTTTGTATGAACTGATATATGAATCTTTTGGCGTATTTAAAAAAACCAACGGTTTACCGTGTTGAATAAATCGTTAAGTTTTTCATACTGACTAAATATAGAGAGCTTTGTAAAACCTCCCAGAATAATTATAAATACAGTTAGAGCTTAGGTATTGTCTATAGATTGCTGTATCTTGTCTGATAATTGACAAGACATTCGCCGTCCCATCACAGGATCTGATGCTCATTGGAGCAGCCCTTGGCTCCTATGCCGGATGCACAACCAGCGCCTCTGCCCCACCTGCCACGTTGAACGATGATGTTATACTAACGTGGAACTGTGATCTCCCTATAAGTACAAAAATATTGCTGAAAGATATCTCTTCATCCTCGGAGGTCGACGCGCCCGTCCTCTTCGGAAAAAATCTATTCTATATTAGAGATATTGCCGGCTACAACAAGGTCTTCTGCTTTGGAATACCGGGCGTATTAGAATTGCCTCTAATCAACGATAAGGGCTTGGCATTCGTCGGCAATGCTATCTCAATGAAGGACGATGGCCCCGGACTTTCGGACATTGAGATACTGAATGCGGTGATGGATCGATCTTCGACCGTGGAAGAGGCGGCAGAACTTATAAAAAATTCACCAAGATTTATATCAGACAAAGCGTCTCTCTGCAACTTAAATTACCTATTTGCAGATGCAAATGGGGGAATTGCCAGTATCGAGGCTACAAATAAATACTTTGCAGTCAAATATGGAAAAGAAACAAACGGCATCCTTGCACAGGCGAATCATCATCAATGGCTCGATTTTAGAAAGACGGGTGCACCAAATGCGAACCCTCAGCCATACGGCTATCGCTCCTCGTGGATACGTGCGAGAAGGATGTGGGATCTGCTTGAAGAAAACAGAGGCAAGATCGATCTGGATACCGCGATGGGTTTTACGAGAGATACCGCAAACGGCCCCGAACCTGGAAGGGGTGGATACTACTCGATATGTAGATACGGGCCGAGAGACGCGGAAGAGAAGATACCGGACGCCCCATCGCTCTATAAGGAAGATAGTACGATTCTCGCATTCGTGGTTCAACCGAGAGAAAGGGTGATATGGTACTGCGGTGCACACCCGGATGAGGCACCGTATATCAAGATTGATTTAAGCGAGCACTTTGG
>CABGHH010000197.1 GCA_902158745.1 Candidatus Methanolliviera sp. GoM_asphalt | reverse complement strand
GATACGATAGTATAATCAGAAGAAAGGATATCATGTTCAAGAACTACCCACAGATGTATAGCCCATCGGCTGGGACAGAAGAGGAATGGCTTAAAGAGAAAGCAGTTGATCGACATGAGGAGATGATTGGAGATACTTAGGTCTCCAACTTAATTCCAACTATAGATGAAAACTATGACATCCCTACCAAGGTATAGATAAAGACGATCGGGAAATCTATCTATCGATTAATTGAAGAATTATTTAATTGTTCGACAGAAGCATCCTGATCGAATATTTTTAATACCCGAAGCTTATAGAAGCTTATAGAAGCTTATAGAAGCTATAAAGTTTGCCCCGATGGGGTAATGGATATCCTTTTGGCTTGCGGAGCCAAAGACCCGGGTTCAACTCCCGGTCGGGGCACTCATTTTTTGTTCTCCGATCTATCATTTTACCATTTATTTTCGATGACTATCTTTGCCTTCTCTAAAATATTTTTTGAGTTGTCGTAGCTTAATCTCTCCATTGCCTCCTCGTATGGAAGCCAAGCATAATCTTTGTGTTCAAAAGAAAGTTCAACCTCTTTTTTTTTGGTTTTAGAAAGATAAAACACAACCTCCTTATACACCAATTTGTCTCTTTTCCTGAAATTATAGTTTATTTCCTCTCTAAAACCATGTATGAACTCTAAATCTCCAATTCCGGTCTCTTCTTTTGTTTCCCTCATAACAGTCTCGATTTCGCTCTCTTTTTTTTCAATATGGCCTTTTGGAAAATTCCAATGACCTACCGGATGATATAGAAGCAGATAATATCTTTCTTCTCCATCTTCCCTAAAGATTATTGCCCCAGCAGATCTCTCTCTCTTCAAATTTCCTCCTCTCATCAAGAAAGATGCATAAAAACAGATATTTAAGTTGATCGAGAACCATCTATGACAAAGATCTCCTTAAATAGAACTAAAAGATAAGAATCAACAGGTGACAAGAATGAGCGAATTTATCAAAATAGAAATTCCCTGGCCGCAGGCGAGAGCAAGTATGATCTATGAAGAATCGATAAAAGAAGAGCTGAATAAGCCAAAATTCTCGATGTATGGCCTTATGGAGATAGACGAGGTAGTAGATCTCGGAATTCTTGATAAAGAATATTATTTCGAATCCAGGAATGTGGCCGAGAGAGAATGGAATGGAGAAGATGCTAAAGCGGATGGCATGAGGCAATCTAAATTGGTGGAGCAGGTAAGATATCTGAGAGAACTCTACGACGAGGGGCACAAGATGGCATATCCATTATACGAACGGTGGCTAGAAGGTCTATCCCTCGGATACGAAGATGCTTCACGAAGATGGAAGATCTTGCCGAAGAAGGAACTTGATCATATCAATTCATGCATGGGAGAGAATTTAGTTTCCCAGACACTTTATATGGGATTTCCGGAACTTGGAAGAGAGAATCTCGATATAATCGCGAGATCTTGGGGTCCATCTGCCAAATTAGCAGATAACATCTGTGATCTCTGGAATGATGTCTCAAGGGAGGGATACATCAACGTGCCGAGAGAGGAGGTAGAAAATCTTAGAGGTCTCGAAATTCAAAACGATAAGGTAGAAGGAGTTGGTACCGAACTGGCGATTGAGAAGAGTTATCTTCTATCAAAGATTGAAGAAGTGGAAAGAGAATTTAAAAGATCAGAAGATCTCTTCATGAGCATTAAAGGAGAGATAAAAATCAATGAGGAGAGATTCTCTCTCTTTAAAAATTTTGTTAACGCCTTGATTTTAGAAGCCAAGAGAACCTATAACTTATGAGTAAAAAATGAATAAACTCTTCGGAACGAACGGAATAAGGGGGATCGCAAACGATACTTTGGATCCGATCTTCTCTTTAAATATCGCGATGGCGTATGGAACGCTAAAGCGAGGAAAAATAGTCATCGGAAGGGATACGAGAATCTCCGGAGAGATGATAAAGAACTCTTTCATCTCCGGACTTCTATCCTGCGGATGCGAGGTCATCGATGTTGGAATAGCACCGACGCCCGCGATACAATATTACGTTAAAGATAATTCTTCAGTAAGCGGTGGAGTGATAATAACCGCGAGCCACAATCCCCCCGAGTACAACGGGATAAAGATCATAGCAGAGGACGGAACTGAGGCTTCGAGGGACGAAGAGGAGAAGATAGAAGAGAGTTATTTCAAAGAAAATTTTAAAAAGGTTAACTGGAGAGATACGGGAAGATATCTAAAGACGGATGTATCAAGCCAATATATAGACAGCGTCAAACGCTTTTTGGGGAAAAATTTAGAAAAGATTAGGGAGAGGAAGTTTAGAATAGCATTGGACGCCGCGAGCGGATCTGCGTTTCTCACCACTCCAAGATTCCTTGAGAGTCTGAATATCGGGTATGTCGGGTTAAACTGCCAGCCGGACGGCACCTTTCCGGGAAGGGATCCGGAGCCGACGGAGGAAAATTTAAAGATCTTGCAGAGGATCATCGAAAGTGGAGACTTCGATCTCGGCATCGCCCACGATGGAGACGCCGACAGGAGTGTCTTCTTCGACGAAAAGGGCAGATTCGTGGAGGGAGACATCATTCTGGCGATCGTTGCGAGAGATATCTTACGTGAAAGGAAGAGAAAAGAAGAAAAAGTTGTGACCACAATAGCCACCTCTTCTTCTTTGAGGGATGTGGTTGAGAAGGAAGATGGAACGTTGATCGAGACTCCCGTGGGAAGTGTGCACGTTGCGAGAACGATGATGAAAGAAGGAGCGATCTTTGGTGGAGAAGGGAACGGTGGACTCATATTCGCGGAGCACCAATATTGCAGAGACGGTTTGGTCGCTCTCGGAAAGATTATGG
>CABGHH010000196.1 GCA_902158745.1 Candidatus Methanolliviera sp. GoM_asphalt | reverse complement strand
GGCATTTGAAAATGTTCCATTTTCAAGGCGACGAATCAAAGATTCGTCTGTACGAAATCGGAGATTTCGTCGCATATCAAAAAGCTCTGCTTTTTGAATACTTACCTCGTGGGATACGATTAAAGATTATATGGAAGTTCTGATCTGATCTCCCTACCCGAATCTCATCTGAATGGACACCCAACGAAGAGGCTTCCAAACAATATTAACTTTAGATTTGCAGGCGTCTTAGGTGAATCTTTGGTCAAAGCCCTGGATGAACGCGGAATATCGGCATCTTCGGCTTCTGCATGTTCATCTGAAAAATCCGAATCCTCTCACGTCTTGTTGGCGATCGGATTAGGCGTGGAAGATGCCCGATCATCGCTCAGATTGACGATCGGAAGGGAGAACGATAGAAAAGAGATCGATTATCTCCTTGATCTTCTGCCCGAGGTCATCGGGGAACTGAGGTTGAGTTCTCAATAAAGCCATTGGTCAATCTCCCTCTTATCCAGGACTGTATATAGATCTTTCTGCACCATCTCCCGTGCTTCTCTGTCTCCACCATCGGAGAGATCGGAGAGTTTAAATATCTTAAAATCTAAGATCATACAGATGAAACTAAAGGCGACGATAATAGGAGAGGTGCACGACGTCGGCTATCGAGTCTTTCTTACAAATATCGCACTTGAGTTCGGAATAGACAGGTTTAGCGTATTCAATACTTTCATAGAAGGTAAAGAGAGCGTTTTATGTTTAGTAGATGCAGAAGAAGAGATACTAAAGAGATTAAAAGAGAGAATTAACACGCAGATACCGGATGGTGCGATAGTCGAAGATATAAGATATGAAGATCACAGAAGTACCGTTCCACCGATCGAGAGATGTATGCAGGCCTTCCAGATGGAACACTGGGGAAAGGCGATACCTATAATGATGAATATGATCGGGAAACAAGATCAGATGCTCGATAAACAGGATGAGACGTTGAGTGAGATAAGAGAAACGAGGCGGGAGGTAGTCGATAAACAGGACGAGACATTAGGAGAGATTAGAGGCATGAGGCAAGACTTAAAATCATACATGAACGAGCGATTTAATTATATTGAGGGAGAATTGACGGAGATAAAGAAGGTATTGAGGAATGCAGGGATCATGGGTTAATTTTTTTATAAAACATTAAAAAAAGGGGCTGTGGAGAGAATTATCAAAGATTCAGGTTTAACGACGGATGAATTTTTACAACTTTTATGATGCGATATGATCCGTTGCGTGGAGATCGAAATGTTAAGTGGCCGAAAGAAGATTGAAGAAGATAAGATAAAATTTAAATGAGGTATCTCGGCGGTTATCGATGCTCTTTGTTCCTATGATCACCGGTCGATATAAAAATTGAACAGCATCCGAAAAAAAACTTAACGGAGCATTATCGCTTCCTTCCAAAATATTCTCTAATACAAATATTTCCTAATACGACTGAAAATTTTCGATTTTTTGGGATCTTCCATTATTTTCCCCTCCCTCCCACTTATGGCATTCTTCGGGCATACATTAACACATGTTCCACACTCAACGCATTCCTCATCATCTATCTCTGCAATATTATCGTCATTTAAACTTATAGCCTCAACGGGGCATTCATCGACGCATATCTCACACTCGCTACCATTACATTTTCTCGATCAATCTCAAATACCCATTTAACCGACATCTCCGACATTTTATATCAGCTCCCACGAGAACAATTATAAGTAGATATTATATTAAAGTTTTTCTTACACGATACCACATCCTTCCAGTAGTTCCTCCCGCTGGAGATGCGTCGGTTGTATTAAAAATCATAGTGGAAAAACGTCCAGATATAATAGTGCGGGTTGCAGCCCGTCTGGAAACGAAGGCATATATTGATACGATAACTGCGCTAATGAAGGAAAATCCAATGTTTATATCTGACGTGGTAAGTGGATTAGACGCAGAATCTTTGTCTAAGTCTATTAACGTGATATTAACGGAAAAACCAGTGTTTATATCCGACGTGGTAAGTGGATTAGACGCGAAATCATCATCTAAAGTGGTGAACACTTTATTGAATGAAAATCCCGCGTTAATCTCTGAGATTATTGGAGGAATGGATACGGATCCGCTCGTCGAACCGATAGCCGCGTTGTTTGAAGATAATCCGGGCCTATTAGCCGATCTGATGGGGCAACTGGATGAGGATACACTGAACGCCGCCATAAACGATCTTTTCGAGGAAAATGATATAACGGTGGTGGCAGAATTGCCGGAACAGAGGATGGAGGCGACGGTACCGCTCCCACCGGAGATTGCCGAGCTCTTTGGACAGAAGGAGATCACACTCAAACCGATGGTAACCATAGGATCGATGGATGTTCGTGTGACGAAGATCATCATAAAGAAGGAGAGTAAATAGATGACGTGGGCAGGGAACATAAAGTTCTGGGTGACGTGGTTGATTATGACGTTGATCGTCCTTTCGATATTGTTCATGGTGATGACGATCTGAAGAGGTGAAAAAAAAATGCAAAATGATATGGGCTGGATGGAGTGTGTCGAGTTCTGGTTGATCCCGTCTGTGATGATCCTGATATTTGGGATCATCGTAATATTGTCGCTCCGATGACGGCAGACGTGTTTAATTGACCTTTAAGGCTTTAAAGTATTTTTTTTATTTTTTTATTTTTTTATTTGGTTTCAGCGTGGAAAGTGCCACCGAAGGAGGTTTTCATGAAAAAAATCAACTGTGATGTGGTCGTCGTCGGTGCGGGTCCTGGCGGATCGATGGCGGCGAAGACGTGCGCGAAGTTTGGGTTGGATACGGTACTGGTGGAGAGGAAGGAGAAGGTGGGGAAACCTTTTGCATTTGATGTTGC
>CABGHH010000195.1 GCA_902158745.1 Candidatus Methanolliviera sp. GoM_asphalt | reverse complement strand
GAGGCGGGATCTCAATTATCATAAACAATAAGAAAAGATTTGATTTAAAACGAGCTTAAGAGCGAGGTGATTGAAGAGATGACAAAAGCCCCAGTACCATCGGAAGACTTGACTTTACGAGAAACGGGATATCTATCTCCGATAGAATACCTGATAAAAGATCTGAAATGACCTCAGGATGCTCACCCAGCGCCACGGTGGTGCCATTTATCAACTCTACGATGGCTTTTGGATCCAATCCGGATAGAAGATTTAAAACCAGCTCCGGTTTCTCGCTTGCCATATAGAGTATATTATTCACGAGTTCCGAGACCTTCTCGATATCCTCATCACCTATAGTTGCCTTCATAATATCTATGGCAGGTGGCCCTACCAGCTGTATTAAACCGCCCACCAAACCGCTCATCAACCCACCTTTACCTTTATTTTTACTCATATTTTATTCTCAACTCGAAGAGCCAAGAGCTCCCAATCCCTTTGTCAGAGCCTCTATTATCGGGCCTACGATCTTCTTCAAAGCATCAAATATCGGACCTACTGCCGCCAACAATGGACCTACGATCTCGATCACAGGACTTAACATATCGAGCACCTTCTCGATGATCGGACCTAACATATCCAACAAAGGATCCAAGAGCTTCATTGCCAGCGGGAG
The DNA here is from genome assembly GCA_902158745.1 of Candidatus Methanolliviera sp. GoM_asphalt. Taxonomy (GTDB): domain Archaea; phylum Halobacteriota; class Methanoliparia; order Methanoliparales; family Methanoliparaceae; genus Methanolliviera. The sequence goes on along the minus strand of CABGHH010000195.1, from coordinate 2,229 downwards.
GATCGCCCCTATGGTCGAAGAGATAAGCTCTCCAAGATCGATCGATGAGATTGCATCGACGACCGCACCAAGCACATCTGGGATCATCCCGACCACAGATTTTATCATCTCTGGAGATAGTATTGATTTTATTAAACCCGTCATCATCGGAGCGACCGTACTCATCAAACCGCCCAATATATCACCAATGTTTGTTTCACCTTCACTCATATTATACTGGTTGATCTTTCACCTATAAATATATTACGATTTTTGGTGACAAAAAAACTTTAATGATGGTAATGTTCCTTTGGTATTGAAGGTGAAGAGGATTTTATGATAATGATACCTTATGGTAAGAGAGCTCTGACCCTAAATATGAGGAATAATATGCATCTGGTAGAGGGCCCCGCAGAGAAGATCAAAAGGTCTCATGACCCGATAAAAGAGGCGATTAGAGATCCGATCGGGACGAAGAGATTAGAAGAGATCTGTGAGGGAAAGAAAAATTGTGTCATCGTCGTTGATGATCACACGAGGAATACACCGACGAAAAAGATGGTGGGAGCTCTTTTAGAAACTTTGGGAGGTAAGATGGATGAGATAAAAGTAATCTTTGCAACTGGCACCCATCGATCCCCCAGAAGAGATGAGATAAGATCTATTTTAGGAGAGAAGATCATGGAGGTAGTCAAGATAGAATCCCATGACTGCGACGATGAGGAGAATCTGGTTTATCTGGAAAGAACGTCCTTCAAAACCCCCGTTTATATAAATAGGACGTATCTATCGTCTGAGATAAAGATAATAACAGGAGATATATCTCTGCATTACTATGCCGGATTTGGGGGTGGAAGAAAGAGCATACTTCCGGGTTTGGCTGGAAGAGAGACGATAAAAAAGAACCACAGCTTATTACTTGATAGCAAGGCGTTTATGGGAAATTTAGATGGTAATCCTGTCCATTTGGATATGATGGAGGCTGCAAGGATGCCGGGCGCATATCCAGATTTTTCACTGAACATAATTTCCGATTCTAAACGTGATGTTCTGGCGGCATCGTCTGGAGATTTAAGCCTTGTCTTTGAAGAATTGGTGAAGATCGCAAAGAAAAGCCTCGTGAAGAAGATGGATAACTATTTTGATGATATCGTGGTTGGAGCCGGTGGACATCCGAGGGATATAAATTTATACCAGTCGACAAAAGCTCTTGAGATGGTTAGGCAGGGTGTAAGACCAAACGGGAAGATAGTCTTATTGGCAGAATGTATCGAAGGGATCGGAGATGAAACTTTTGATGCGTGGATGGAGGAGTGTAAATGTCTGGACGAGGCAGAAGATAGGATAAAAGGAGATTTTGAGATCGGTGGGCACAAGGCATACTATCTCCGAAAGATCATGAATAGAAATAAGGTCTTTTTGATATCAAGTTTGGACGACGATCTCGTCGAGCGGTGGGGGATGATTCCAAAGGGATCGTTGGATGATCTATTAGATGAGATCGAAGGAAAAAACGTTGGAATAATACCGACGGCAGATTTTATGATTGAAAGAAGGTGATCTTATGGAAATATCTGAGATAGAACTCAAGGGGCATATCATAGACTCAGGCATCTTAAATAAGGTATTCGATACCATCATGGATTTGAATGGAGATTTTGACGTTTTAGAATTCGATATTGGAAAACATAAAACGGATCACAGTTATGCCAGAATCCTGGTCAAGTCCAAAGATAAAGAAGAGTTAGAAGATATCTTAACTGCGGTGCATAAGTTGGGCGCGACGCTCCCTGAGATGGATAACATCGAATTTAAAGAGGCGAAGAGAGATAAAGTCGTCCCGAGGGAATTTTACTCCACGACAAATCATCGAACGTACGTGAGGATGAACGGTGGGTGGGTGAATGTTGAAGATATAGGGATGGATTGTCTGATCGTAGTTGCAGGTAATAGGGCGATATGCAAACCTATAGGGGATATAAAAAAAGGAGATAAAGTTATTGTTGGCAGGAAAGGGATAAAGGTGGTTCCACCGGAGAGGCCAAGAGAGAGAAGCTCATTTGAATTTATGACGGGAAAGGCCTCCTCTGAGAGACCAAACGCATCCACGGTTAAAAAGATCGCGAGTGAGATCATGATGACAAAGAGGGATGGGGGTAAGATGGCGGTTGTGGGAGGGCCTGCAATCGTTCACACGGGCGCATCAGATGCACTCGCGGAGATGGTAAGGAGAGGATACGTAGATCTATT
>CABGHH010000194.1 GCA_902158745.1 Candidatus Methanolliviera sp. GoM_asphalt | reverse complement strand
CTTCTGTGATTTTACCCAGATTTTTTAGGAGAAGGTTTATACTCTCTGTGATATCTCCCATCACGTCCTCTCTTTCTTTCTCTAGTCTGACCGAGATGTATCCCTCCGAAGCTTTCTTCATCGCATCTTTTATCTTCTCGGCCTCTCGCTGGAGGTACCCGCTGTTCTCTTCTATCTTTCTTTCTTTCTCCTTTAATTCGGTTATACTTTTCTTCGCGGCCAAAATCATCGAATTTATATCCTCGCCTATCTTACGATATCCCTCGGGGATCCCCTCCAGATCTACGTTGGCAATTAAATCCCCCTTTGTGGCAGCGGATAGAACTTCTCCAAATGATGAGAGTGCAGAACTGAGATCTCGTTCTCTATTCTGTATTTCTCCTATCATATCGCCAATTCCTTCGATCGTATCGTTGATGATCTCGCCGATAAATTTAAACTCATCCGGTAGTGAAGCTATGTCTATTCTTGCGTTTAGGTCTCCAACCGCTGCTTTCCCCAGTATCTTACCGAAGTGCGAGATCACGGATTCGAGATCGGTTTTACGTCTGTTAAGCTCGTCGATATTCCTCTTCAGAGACTCGATCATCGAGTTTATGTCCTCACCGGTCGGTCTGTATCCTTCGGAGATTTTTGATAGATCAACCTCAACCGTCAAATCTCCCTTAGACGTTCTGGATAAAACTTCGCCAAATACCTTTATTGCCATATTTAGCTCTTCTTCTCTCTTTTTTAATTCCGTCAGATCGCTCGCGGTATAGATCACGCCGGTCACGTTTCCCGCATTGTCTTTGATCACGGACGTGTTAGCGATCACAGGAACTCTTATGCCGTCTTTTCTCACGATCGTCAGCTCGCAACTAGCAGATCCCTTCTCTACCGCTTCTTTCACGATTCTTTTGACATCTTCCTTCGATTCTTCCGCATAGATTCCCTCGATCGCTTCGATTAATTCGTGCTTCTCTCTACCCGCCAGTCTCTCCATCGCCGGGTTGCAATCGGTCCTTAGTCCTTCCGGAGTGAGCAGGGTTACTGGAGTTGGAGCACGCTTGACCAAATTTTCTGCATACTCTTTAAGAGCTTCAACCTCTTCTTCTGCCTTCCTTCGCTCTATAATATTCTCCCACTCTCTGAGCGTGCGCTCGACTATCCACGGCATCTCTTCAAATCTTTCGGCACTCTTCACCACGTAATCCATCGCACCGGATTTGAGCGATCGAACAGCCAACTCTTCTGTACCGTGTCCCGTCAAGATTATAACGGGAATACCCACATCCTCTGGTCTCTTTGCTTTCCCCAGCAGATCTATCCCGCTTCCATCAGGCAAGAGGTGGTCTGCAATGATGAGTGAAGGTGGATCGTTCTCGTTCAGCCATTTAAACGTGTCTTCTAAGTTCGATACGTGATTGATCTCCCACTCAGAACCGCTCTCGACAAATGCCTTCTTGACGAGTTCGACATGTGCCTCTTCATCCTCTACGAGCAAAACTACAACGGGTTTATCTCTCATCTCTTCTGATCCCACCTTTCATTGCCTCATATTCTTCTATATACTTCCTGGCGGCTTAGATATATTTTTATACTTCTTTGCGACGTTCCTGATGCTGATGACCACCAATCGACCCATTTATGCGCTTTTACAGTGATCTCGTCTCTGATGAAAGTGATCCCTTCACTTTTTCAAGAATTTATCTTTGTAATCAACAGGGTTCTATCATCGTGAGATTTGCCATACTTCTGCATCAGTTCATGAACCAGTCTTACCGAACTGAATTTTCGTAACCCGATAGGTACATCGAAACTCTGTGAGATACCATCTGAGAACATTGCGATAACAGCATCTTCGGGCAATTCTAATCTTTGAAGATTAGTTTTGCGAAGGGTTTCACCCACTATGCCATCAACGGTAAAGATGGGTATCGAACGCTTATTGTTTCCACTATATATCCTGCAAGATACGTCTCCAACCCCGCAGAATTCCAATATCTTCTTATTCAGATCCAATCTCATCAATTCCACCATCGCACCCCTATCACCCCTTAAATGATCGTGCAGATTATTCATAATCTCGTCTAATTTCAGATAGTGTTGGTCCTCTAGGAAACGCTTTGCCTCAACTGCGATCTCGTGTGCATTCCTACCGTGTCCAAGTACATCGATCAATGCCAAGAAGAGCGAATTGGATCTTTGAATGCTCAAAAATTCGTCTCCATTTGCTCTGCCCCCCATTAAACCGTAAGATAATGCCGCTGTTTCTATCTTCTTTGGAGAGGAACTACGAAATTTTATCGCCTTTATCTCAACCCATCCATCGTGTGTCTCGTATGATACTTCATCGGACAATCTGCCGATCATGCCCAATCCAATTCCAAGCGTGCCTTTTGATGAACTTCCGTCGATAAAGTCTTTTCCAGTCAGATCTCCTCTGTTCTTTGAGATGATCTCGATATATCCACCTTCATCTTCAGCACTTATCTGGATCGTTCCTCTACTTGAATGTTTAAGGACATTATCTGCCAGTTCAGATGCTATCAGTCTGATCTCTTCGCATTCTTTCGCTTTGAAATTAAGTTTCTCGGCAAGATCTTTTGCATCCAACTCTGCCTGGTGAACGTTGATCCGATTAACATCAATATCAATTATTTTATCCATTTTATACAGGTAATATGCGTTCCTCTGCCGGGAGAACTATCGATATAAAATTCATCCGATAGACTTTTGCTACCGGTAAGTCCCAATCCCAACCCGTTCTTACCCAGTTCTCCCTTCTCTACCTTCTCTAAATCTAAACCTGGTCCATGATCGATAAATTCTAGCTTGACACCTCTCTTCTTTCCTTCATCGATCATGCTAACATTGACTTTACCCGGTTTTGCATAGAGATATATATTTCTTGCAAGCTCAGATACAATCGTGAGCATAT
>CABGHH010000193.1 GCA_902158745.1 Candidatus Methanolliviera sp. GoM_asphalt | reverse complement strand
GATAGGTGTAAGGCGTGTCGGTCAGTTCAACAGTCTGTGTGTTGTAAATGTAAGCATACTGTTCTTTACTGGTAGTGCGCCCTAACCGTTCACTCACAACATAATCATACTCTGAGTTGTCGGAGTTCACGGTATTGACCAGTTCCGGAAGTGCAGTTTGAGATTTATCTCTGATTTCTTGTATAGCAATGACATCATAGGTACGAATAATTTTTCCAAGCACATCCATGACTTCAGGCTTGGACGCTTTGCTTTTTCCGAATACCTGTATGTTGAATGCACCAATCCAGAGTGTTCCCTCATCATGAGTTAGTCTTATTGCAGGTATCCCGTATTTATATCTTTTTCCATTTGCATCTACGAACTCTGTGCAGTTTATCCATCCATTTGCCGTTTGTAGAGCAGGAGTATGATGAATCAGAGAATAGGAACCTGTACGGATGGTGTAGTTGTATTCATGGTCTTCTATTAGCGTGAGATAATGAGCACCTGTTACGTTATGGATTGTTATATTAGGATAGTCGCCATGGTATCCGTTCCATGTCCCGTTTGCTATTAAATTGTCGCTTTCATAGAACTCGATGGACTCGGTATGCCCTCCCGTTCCAGAGCATGGATAAGTGCAAAGTTTGGATACAGTAAGGGTTTGATTTGGCGTAATCGTTCCTTTATGCGTGCCGAAGATGCTTGGGTAAGTGCCGGGACCTGTGTCAAAAATATGAGATACCGATGTCTCTGTTGTGAAAGTCATATCGGATCCGTAATCGGTTCCTACACCGCTTGATGCTACTGCTCTGAAGTGGTAAGTGGTATCATCATCCAAGTCCGATATACTCGCACTAAATGAGCCTGCTAATAATTTTGACTGTTCAGGTGTGGAATAGCCATAAGAAGTGTTTTTTCCGTATTCAAACCATACTTGGCAACTAATGGAACCGGGGTGGCTTTTCCATGTGGGCGCTCCTGTTGAATCAAGGTGCCCGTTTAGCGTTGCTGATGTAGTATCAACGATGGATGTAGCACGGGTAGTCACCCCGGGACGAGTGTAATCGCTACACACCGCCCAATAGGGGTCACATTTATCTGTGAGAAGACGCCCATCACCGCAGCGATGGCCGACACCGTCATGCCAACACCTGTAATCAACAACACCCTTATGCCCGGCGCAACATCCGCTCCCCGGTCCTCCTGCTCCTACATCTTCAATTGCCGCAAAGAAAAGCAACGAGGCGAGTATTAAAGCAACCAAAGCAGTTAGTTTTAATTTCACGAATTTTTGATTGTGATCAATCATAATGGTTGTTCATAAGATTGACCATAAGCATATATAAATATTTCGAAAAATATCTCTTAACGATATATATTTAATATGTGTCACAACAAAATGCAATTAACATGGATGAGATTGAAACCAATATCTTAAGATACCTCATAAAAGAGGATTGGCCCGTTACAACAGAAATGGTTGCTAAAGAAGTAGATGTAGCATGGAATACTGCTCAAGTTCATCTGTGGAAGTTAGTAAGTCAAGGTTTAGTCAAAGGAAAAAGAGTAGGCAGGCAGAACCAGTGGATGGCCACTGACGGAGGTAAAAAACTTTTAATGCGGTCTCCTTGAACGAAATACTGCTTTAGAAAGGAGAAATAGAAGGGGCATCTAAGTTTCTTCTACAAAAAGTATTAGATAAAATCTTAGAGAGATTAATTTAGCATTTAGGTTAGTGAGTTGTGAAGAGGCAGTGTTAAATTGAACCAGCGGCTGATGTAACTTCCTTCTTTTTTCATCTTTGCTTTTAGGTGTACTTTCTCAAAAAGAAAGATTTAAGTTATCCGCTATATTTGTTATAATTAATGGGAAAGTTACCTCATGGCAGCAAAAAACGAGAGAAAGTTAGTTAGAGGTCTTAAAATATGTTGACCAAGAAGGTGAAGTCACATCAGACCAGCTTGCGGATACTTTTGGTATGGAAATCCACAATGCGAGAGTGCAGTTAAAACGATACTATAAGATGGATTTACTTTACAGAAGGAAGAATCTCGTGGTTAGCTAAACAAATGCTTTTATTTTTTCCACTCTTGATCTTACTTTGTACTCACCACAACATATCGCTTTTTAAATCTCCCCGTTTTTCGTCATATAAATACTCATCTCGTGCTCATCTATCGCCGGCAACTTTATTATTTATCCTTCATTTATATTTTATCTTTCTCCATCTTATCTAATATTAAAAATATGTTTCTCGAATTCGAAAAAGAAGTAGAGCACGTGCTGAAGGAAGCACTGGAAAAAGCGTCTTATGAATATAAGGAGTTGAAATCAGGATTAGATTTAGAAGAGAGTGAACATGCGGATATCGCATCCCGAATTGCTTTCTCTTTAGCTCGTGCTTACAAACAGCCGCCGAAAATCATTGCAGCGGATATTGTAAATAGGCTTGAGATACCTGCTGAAAATACGTTAATATCGAATGCAGTTGCAGCCGGTCCCTACATCAACTTCTATGCGAACGATTTCTTCTTGCATAAGACTTTGCAGCGGATAAAAGAGCGAATAAGGGCAGGAGAGAAGAAAGGTAAGATTATAATTGAGCATACGTCTGCGAATACTGATGGGCCACTCCACATAGGACATCTCAGAAACGCTATTATTGGCGACGTGCTGGTGCGGGTGTTAAAGCGTGCTGGGTTCGATGTGGAAACGCATTATTACGTGAATGACATGGGGAGGCAAATAGGAGTAGTGGTGTGGGGTGCGGAAAGAATTGCTTTCGATGAAACTAAAAAAGCCGACCATGCCGTTGCTGACGTTTACATCGCAGCGAACAGGATGGTAGAGGAGAACAGCGATTTTTTGAAAGGTGTGGAGGAGTTAATGAGGAAATACGAGGCAGGAGATGAAGCAGTAGTAAAGAAATATAAAGCAGTAGTGAAGAAATGTCTA
>CABGHH010000192.1 GCA_902158745.1 Candidatus Methanolliviera sp. GoM_asphalt | reverse complement strand
TATTAATGAATATCGACGTAGATTTGGATGCCGATCCGTCTCAAATTAGAAAGATGACGCTCAATGAGTTTTTAAAGAAGAAAGATAGAGATATGAGGCGAGATATTCCAAAATATATTCTTAATGAGCTCCTTCATTCAGATTTAAAGTCTGTATCCTATCCATCCATCGTAAATCGCATTATTGAAATATTTGGTGTGAGCCGTTCAAGCGGCTACGATTATTTGTATAAGGCAGTTCTGTACCTCAAAAGAGTAAAAAATATCGTTATTCAGCGCAGTAGAAGGCAAAAAAGAGGGCGCAGACCTCTTTTAATTATATTTTTGGATAAGATTAAGACATTATTGGACTTTGGTCTTGATTTTAATTTTGATGACGAAGGTTATCCTGTCGGCTCAAAACAGGGGCATGAATCTCACGTTTGGATCAGACGCATGAGATAAGGTGGCGGTAATATGAAACAACTCGATTTTGCCGTTCAGATGATAACTCAATATCGAACGGAGAAGAATGCGGATGAGGTGGGTATCAAGCGCCTCCATTACTGGATCATATCTCTGCCGGAAGAAGATGAGAATCTGAATAAGGAATATAAGAGGCTCAGTCATCTTCTCACGAATACTCCAAAGGAGATGATCAGAAAGGCGCTCCAAGAGATGATCGAGAACGGAGAGATCGAGAGCGTGAAAGAGACCGCGGGCGGAATGGACGAGATAGACAGAAATACATACTTTGGGGTGGTGGACTAAAATGTTTGGAGATGGGCATGATCCCGGGTGCTACGAGAAGATTAAAGCACTTACACGAGGGCGGGGACGTTCGTATAAAGATCTTCTTGCACTATCTTCCACGCATGATCCTTTCTACGCGGGGCGTACAAAAACTGGACGAAAAATGGCAGAGTGGTTCGCCAACGTATGCCATGATCTTGGTTTTGATCGCCCTAATTTCGATGAGAACCACCAAGTCCATCTCCGCCGTATCCACTATGTAATAGTTAGCCAAAAAATTCCAATCGATGTTCATGATGGTGAAGAATATCCAAGCATGAAGAATAACTGGGAATATTTAGAAGACGCGTTCAGATATGCACGGCTTTTGGGTTTGGTTGATCCACTTATATTTAAAGATCAAAGAAACCCAAAACCACACGATTTCGCCGTTTATGATATACCTCATGATTACAAGAGGTTGGGTGAAGATGATAATGAGTATGGAGATCCACGATGGGGTATTGATTCTGATTCATGGAATGTCGGCGGTTACGATGATGAGTGGGTTTTACCATCGATTTGTAAAATACCAGACACTCATTTAGATTGGGCTCTCCCCTCTTATGAGATCAAGGGGCTCAAATATAACGAATATTACCAGCCACATCACCTCGAAGTCTGGTGTGAAAAATCCACCATGGATGATATACTGATCCCATTGTGCAGAGAGTATAGCATCGTATTGGTAACCGGCGAAGGTTTTATGTCGATAACCTCGGTTCCGCAATTCTTAGAGCGAATTGAACATGCAGGAAAGCCAGCTATCGTTCTTTATATCTGTGATTTCGACCCGGCAGGAAAACACATGCCAAAAGCAGTTGCGCGTCAGATCGAATACTGGTTAAAATTTTATGATCTTGATCTCGATGTAAAATTGATCCCCGTCGTTTTGACAGAAGACCAAGTTCAACGTTATGGTTTGCCACGAAAGCCGATAACGGAAAGCGATCGAAGAAAGAAAAACTTTGAGGATAAAAATGGTGAGGGCGCCGTTGAGTTAGATGCTTTAGAAGCGCTCTATCCTGGGAAGTTGAGGGAAATTGTAAAAGAGAGTATATTAGAATTTAGAGACAACGATCTTGAAGATGAGTTTGATCAGGCTCAATCCAATCTTGAAGACAATCTATCAGAAGCATGGAAACAGCATGTCGATCCATATCAAGACAATATGGATGAGATAGAAGAAGATGTCCGAGAGATACTTCGAGGATATGATGATGAATTATTAGAACTCAATTCTAAAATGCAAGACGATCTCAAACCGATGAAAGAGAGGTTGGAAAAACTACGGCAAGTGGTAACTTCTGATATCAAAAATTTATTTATTGAAGCACCGTGGAAGCCAGAGCCAGAGATCCTACCAAATCAAGAATGCTACTTTGACAGCCAACGAAAGTATTTGGATCAACTTCAATATTACAAGCGGGGGTGGTGAGGCGATCTAAAAATGACATACAAATGTACTATTTGCAGATTTGAATCTTTGAAGAACCTCAAGATCCAGATGAGTGAAACAGAGGGTAAGAACACGCCTTGCCGACGATGAGAGGTAGAGGGGGAGGCAAGGCCACCGATGGATTTTTAGAGATGAAGGTGATAAAATGAATGGAAAAAACAAAGCAAAAGAAGAGGTGTGGTATGGCAAGGATCTCTTCACGAGGTGATCTCGTGAGGGTCAGAATAGTAAGCGAAAAAGATCTCGAAGATCTGAAGAAGTCGGTCAGAAAGGAAATTATGCGCCGGCAGGATACGATGACGTCTGGAGAGGTGGATACGTAACCTGTCCAAACTGCGGAAAGATGCACAAGCCGAAGTATCCGAGCAAGGAAGAATCACCGATGTGGGACAATCTGGAGAGAGCAGTGGATGACTGGAATCTGCTCGGATAGATGCTGGGGCAAGTTTTTGGGCGTAAAACCTAATGGGAAAAAGTGAAAAAACATCGGAAGTATTGATTGATGATACAACAATCACGAAAATATGTCCATTCTTGGATAACGCCGGAAGAGGCAAAAAAACGTGACCATATCGAATATCGAACGGCTGAAGTATTAAAATGCAGAGAAACGAATTGAAGATCCTGGTGTTGGAACTGCTCTCGGGCGGAGATGCGTGGACGTCCCGCGAAGTATCCGATTATTTAGGGATTGATATATATCACACATCGAAGACACT
>CABGHH010000191.1 GCA_902158745.1 Candidatus Methanolliviera sp. GoM_asphalt | reverse complement strand
ATCTGAAACATAATGATGCGAAATATAAAAAATTGTGTAAAATATGTTTTAAAATCTTCTAACATGCAAAAAATGGCTATTGAAAAATGTGAAAAAGTTGAAAACCACTAGAAAAATCGATAGTGCCTTAAAATCATAAATTTTATATGCCATCGTTCATATGTTAGACTATAGAGCATCTTATCGTTAAGAACTAATAGAATAAGCTCTATCTTTATTTAGTGGGATCACATCATGTATCAACATAATAACAAAATAAATACAAAAATAGGAGATAAAAAATGGCTGTAGATGAGTTAGAAAGATGTAGAGAGGAGTTAGAGATGGAGAGAGTGTTTGTGGGCAGACTATTGGACTCCGTTCCAAATCCGATGGTGATAATGACGCTCGATGGAAAGATAACAAGCGCTAATAAAAGGTGTGAAGAATTCTTTGAAAGATCGGATGAAGAGTTGGGTGAAGTTTTGTTGGAAGATCTCTATGAGGAGCGCGACGAGATAAGAGAAACGTTTGAGGAGGTGAAGAGAACCGGATTTGCGAGTTGTGAGGCGACCCTTAAAAATGACAAAAGAGCGATACTAAATTTTTCGCCGATAAGAGATGAGGATGGCAGTATAATCAACGTGATCGGAACTGCGACAGATATAAGTGAACTGAGGGAACGCGAAGAGCACCTTAGAGAAGAGAAGGAGCTATACGAGATTGTCAACAATTATTCTCAGTTGCCTATTGTACTTACTGACAAAAGTTGGAGATGGATACGGGTTAACAGGGCTTTCGAGGATTATTTTGGGTACAGCACTCAGGATTTGCTCGGGAAAAAAGAGCTGGAACTCCCTTTATGGGAACCAAAGGAATATGAGAAGATAGCAGACTACGTTAGGTCTTATATCGAAAAAGAAGGCGTAGATAAACCGATAGAGTTAGAAACTACGATCAAAACTAAGGATGGGAGAAAACGTAAGGTTATGCTACGAGAGGTTTTTGTTTCTGATAAGATTAGCAAAGAATTTGGTTTTATTGGATATATGGTTGATATTACTGAGCTGCGTGAACGCGAGGAGGAGCTCAAAAGTTCAAGAGAAACGATGGAAAAGATCATAGAAGAAAATCCCGTGCCGATGGTGATTGCGGACGAAGATATGGATGTATTGGGCGTGAATAAGACTTATTTAGATCTCACCGGATATTTGAGAGAAGATATAGTGTCTAAAAACCTCAGAAGAGATTTCAAGATCGTAGAGACGATAGAGAGGATCAATATAAGAGAGGCGATCGAGAAGGGGGAGAGAGCGAGGGGGATAAACGTCGTGGATACCCCGAATGGCAGATTCACGTTCATCGTCGGTGCTTTGCCATACGAAGACGTCTCGACCGGAGAGAAGAGGATATTGATGACGTACACAGACATATCCAAACTGAAGGAGAAAGAACAAGAGATAGAAGAGGCGAGGATATTCAGCGATCAGATAATAAACAACGTCGCGGACTGCTCGTGCCTCGTTGATAACGATTCAAAATGGATCAAGGCAAATCCGGCTTGGGAGAGGGTCGTTGGATATAAACCTGAGGAGTTATTGGGTAAGAAAACCGAAGAACAGCTGTTCATGGCGCCGGCGATGGATATTTTCAGAGAAAAAATGTGGAAGGACGTCTATGGGAGAGGAATATCTGTAAACGTCGAGATGCCCTTCTTACACAAGAACGGCAAAGAGATCACGGTATTGGCATCTGAAGGACTTTTGAAGGATGCGAAAGGAAATGATATCGGGAGGATCTTCGTCGCCAGCGATATAACCGAATTGAAGGAGAGAGAAAAGGAGCTTGAACGCGCACACGCGCTATCGTCGGCTCTGATAGAATCAATGCCTGACTTTCAGTTGGTCGTAAGCCCAGAAATGGTGACTGAAGAGTTGAACATGGGCGTGTATAATTTGACTGGATATTTAAAGGAAGAATTATTGAACAAGAGGATCGAAGAACTTCCATTCTTTACAAGAGAAAGTATAGACGTATTGAGCGAGGCGTTAGAGCAAATCGAGAAGGGGAAAGAAACTTATGCCGCTGATATAGAATTCATAAAGAAGGACGGAACACATAGAGTTGGTTCTCTAGCGCTCACAGACGTGCTCGTGGAAGGGAAAACGGAAGGGCACATGATCACGATCAGGGATATAACGGAGATGAAGGAGAAAGAAGAGGAGCTTAATAATGCAATTTCCTCATTCAGCAAAGTTCTATCTTCAGCGGCTTCTGGAGATATAACTGCAAGAGTTGATTTATCGCAACTCTCCAATGACTATAAGCCGACAGGCGAGGACATCAATTCAATGATTTCGGCCATGGGAGAAGGCATGGAGGAATTGAGAAAGCACGAGGAGGAGCTAAAGAAGGCGAAGGAATTTGCAGAGTCTATGTTTGTATACTGGCCTAATCCTACTTCTTTACTAACGCCGGACGGAGTTCGTATCGATTCAAATATTTACGCAGAAGAAATTCAGAAGCGCACAAAAGAGGAATTAAAGAACTCAAAAATTGAGGAGATGTATACTAAAGAAGATATAGATAAAATAAAGAATATATTAGAGGATTGCAAAAGAACAGGTTTTTCGAGTTGTGAAGTTCTACTTATACAGAAAGATGGTAATAGGGTTCCAGTGATTCTTAATTATGGCGCAGTAAAAGACAAAGAAGGAAAAATAATAAATGTGTTAGCCTCAACTACGGATATAACCGAATTAAAAAATAAAGAAAGAGAGATAATAGAGAACAACAAATACCTCCAAGAACAAGCAGAAAAGATAAAAGATGCGATGAAAAAAGCTTCAGAAGGATACATCTCGGTCAGACTAGAGAAAGAAAGAGAGGACGTGATGGGAGATATCATAGAGAGCATAAACCTTCTCCTAAAAAATCTTGGCAGAATAACCGATGGGATAAAGGACTCGATGCAGC
>CABGHH010000190.1 GCA_902158745.1 Candidatus Methanolliviera sp. GoM_asphalt | reverse complement strand
AGATTGAGGATATATGATAAGCGCGAGAGTTTGCCATACGTTCTTGACTTTCCAAGAAATCTCTTTCTCGTCTCACGTTTTCCTTTATTTCCATATCCATTAATTGCCTAAAAGGTGGTAAGAACCTCATTTATCTCCTTGTTTCTCTTCCAAATATTTAAAAATTGTCCTAATACGCCGTGAAGACCAAATCATAAAGATTGCATTACGACATATAGGAGAGTTATCAACATAACGCCTAAAAGCAAATAATCTATAAAATCACCTTCCACCTCATCACCTCCTCTTATCTCTTATTTGAGAGAACCCCCAAAGACCTCTCAAATAGGATATTGTTAAGGTGGTATCTCAAAGCTCTCTCATCCTTAACGTAGATCTCGGTTCGTGTTCTATCGAGTTTATCCAATAATCGAGATATGCTCATCTTTTGGACGCTTGACTTTTGGTTCAAGATGAATGAATGGAAACGCACATTATTACTGCTCATCCGCTCTTTAGCCTCCCAAACTTATCAACAATATCTTTCCGTGCCTTCCGTCTCTTGCGTCCCTCCCTAGTTTGGACGCGATGCCTTAAAAATCCATCTCTGCCAACCTCATAACGCGCCCTTAACTGTTTAAGGTGTTGAAGTTCGTATCGATGTTCTTTTATCTGCACCATATACGCACCCTCATCGACAGCATCAGACCAATTAATAGGTTCATCCTCATCTCCCTCATCCACGTTGGTAAATTGATGGAGAGGCGCACCGCACACCTTACATGGATAAGTTAGTTCTTTCTTAATCTCTTCCGCCCTGCTCACATAATAGTATGATAAAGCACCAAACCAATTAACGACTTGGAAAGGACGCTTATTGTCATCGCTATCTTGCTCTCTTGCGATTCCTGCGTGAGATAGAAGGTATTGAATAGTGGAATAAACGCTTTCCCTCACGCCTTTATTTTTGTATATCCAATTTGTATCTTTATGGAAAGTGCGAGCGTCCTTAAGATAACCATAGCCTAATACGTGGAAGTGCGGACTTGAATACCAGCCAGCCTCATTATGCCTTTCCGCGTGGAATGTAATAAGCCCCCCAGTTATGCCAGAGCTCTTAATAACTTTTAACGCCTCTTTCTTTAATCGTTTAAAGCCTTTTTTAGTTTTCATTAATTCTTTAGCCTCACGCTGAGAAGGACTAAAGATAATATGCCGAATATTCCCAAGAGGCATATCAATTAAATTATAAAGTGCCTCAATTTGCCCAATTCTATCTGTAGCCCGTCGCGCCTCACGTGAAGCCCACTTCTCATAGCATACAGGACACGTCGCCTGCCAACAACAGTTTTTAATTCGTCTAATGTTATCCGAAGTTCTATGATCTGGATTAGCACACGCTAAAAAACTTCGGATCTCACCACAATAATCACCTTGAGATCCATGACCTGGAAGTTCCCACCATAATAGAATATCATCATAATCACACTTTTCTTTATAGGCAGAGATACAGCATTTATTGGATTTATCGGATGGTTGATTATCAGAGTTATCGCACGGTATAATTAAGATGCCATCAACGTAAAGACCGCCACGGAGATAATCACTCACAAGTTATCACCGATCCACAGGAAAGACGGTTTATATCGCAGTAAAAGACAGAGGGGGGCAGTCTTCGTTTTCCTTTGGTGAAGAGTGGGGCACAAAAGCCCTAACCCTCCAACCAGCGAGGATAAATGATGTTTCAATCCTTGTTTTAGTGGATATGCCCCTGCGACACGGAGAAAGAAGGACGTATACGTTTCCCTTTGTTTCAATCCTTGTTTTAGTAGACAAGAGCGAATAAGTATAGGCACAGAGAGGGCTGACCTCTCTATGCCAAGCAGACGTCCCGACCTTCGCCTGAAGGCATCCGAGCCGTTGCCCCCGCTCTCACGCTTGCGAGTTCGTGAGTATAATAGATTCAAGAGTTCCCCGAAAGAGACACCGATTAGTTCGATGTCAGGTTTGGGGGTCTTTGATCTCGGAGCTCTGGAATATTCAAAACGAGGATTGGTCAGATCCTCAAGGGAGCTCCCAATAATTAGGATAATGTAATGTCCTTAAAAAAGTATTCAATTTTACATATTGCCGTTGCACTCTTTGAATATTCCATTTGTAAGACCAGAACCCTATAGAACGCATTAATAGATAAACCTTTTCCATTCTTTAGATTTAAGTGCCCGATCTTGGCACGATTTTAATCTCCGCAAATCGAAGGTTTGCAGGAAATCCGAAGGATTTTTGAGATGTTTTTCGTTTTTTTTCGTGCTAGTATGTTTCTTTTATCATATACCCCAAAACATTATTTTTAGCACCGCATCAGATTATACTTGAAAGATCAATACTCACTCAACACCCGCCCAACTCCCGCTCGAAAATCCTCGATTTTTGATGTGTTGTTTTTATATATCTTTGGTATAGTATGTTTTTTATCACATATTCCCCCGCTCATTTCTCCGAGAAAGATTAAGACCTAAAGAATGTTTGAAGAGAATATCGTTTAGATGGTCTTTAAACGCACGTGGATCTTTAACGTAAACCTCACCCTTCACCATATCGAACCGACTTAATACCCGAACCACCCGCATCTTTTGAACGCTTGGCTTTTGCTCTTGGACGAACGCCGAGAACCGCACCTTATTATCGCTCATCCACCCCTCAACCTCCCGAACTCATCAACAATATCTTTCCGATCCTTCTGCCTCTTGCGTCCCTCCTTCGTTTGGACTCGATGTCTTAAAAATCCATCTCTGCCAACCTCATAACGCATCCTCAACTGTTTAAGATGTCGAAGTTCGTAGCGAGATTCTTTCATTTGCACCATATACTCACCCTCGTCAACAGCATCAGACCAATCAACAGGTTTACCCTCATCGCCCTCATCCACGTTTGTAAAGCGATGGAGTGGCTCACCGCACACCTTACACGGATA
>CABGHH010000189.1 GCA_902158745.1 Candidatus Methanolliviera sp. GoM_asphalt | reverse complement strand
TCACTCTCCTCTAATATGTTGAATACAGTCGTTTTGAGGTCTCTTGGAGAAAATTTATCGATTATCTCGTTCAAGTTTATACCCGTGGCACTTTCAACGGTTCTTGTGGAATAGATCTTCTTAATTTCTACGTTCTGAACGGATCTTTCATATCCGTGGGAATTGATGATCTGTTTCCAACTCCTGCTGAATGCACAGGTTCTCCCTATCCGATCATACTTATTTGAGAGATCCTTCTTATCCAGACCGTACTTATCCATAATCTCGATGGTGGAGCTCAAATTTCCGTCATCCAACGGTCCCCTGCAACCTTCACACGGTTTTCCGTTAGCCGTACAAGGAGCATCGCAGCCTGCCTCTGTCAAGGGCCCCAAACAGAGTTCTCCCCTCTCTAGAAGGCACGGAGTTCCATTCATCCTGCATTCGACACAGACAGGAAAGTGCTTTCTAAAAGGTTTCTTATCCATCAGAACAGATCTGATATAATAGGAAAATTCGCTCGTATTTATCGGACAACCTCTTATCATGTAATCCACGTCTATGGCACTGCTTACAGGTTTTAATCTCCATGGAGGGTCAAATTTAACTTCTTCTCCAATAAAATCCCCTGGAGATGGTATGCCACCGAAACAGGCGCATGCGCCCACTGCCATAACCGTCTTTGCCCTCTCCCTCGCCTCTTTTAAGAGGGATTCTTCTTCTTCCTTTGAGATACCACCCTCGACCAACAAAAGATCATATCTCTCCTCCAGACCATCTTTTTCCGGATGAGAGATATCCAAAAATTTCATCGTCTCCTTTAGATCCTTATCTTCTTTAAAGAGCTCAAATTGACACGTTCCGCACGTCGTCAATCTCACCACTGCTGCTTTTGCTTTCTCCATAGATTACTCCTATAAAGCTCCGGGTTGCTTCTTCATCTCTGCGTATGTGAATACCGGCCCGTCCATACAGACATACTTTGAACCAACGTTGCAGTGTCCGCATTTTCCAACCCCACATTTCATATGCCTCTCGAGTGTGGATAAGATCATATCGTCTTTAAAACCGAGCTTTGCCAGATCCATCGTGACGAAGTGGAACATGATCGGCGGACCACAGATAAATACCATCGTATTCTCAACCTGGATATCCGTTTTATACAATAGACTGCCGACAACACCGACGTTTCCCGTCCAAGTATCGTCCCCCCGATCAACCGTCGTTAAGACCTCAAATCCATCTATCTTTGACCATCTATCCCATTCCCACTTGAAGAGGTGATCTTTTGGTGTTCTGGCACCAGAGAGAATCCACACCTTTCCATAGTCTCTCCTGTTGTCCGCGATATAATTGATCAGAGATCTCAAGGGAGCCAAACCCAGACCTCCTGCGATGAAGACCGCATTCTTACCCTTCAATTCTTCGATGGGAAAACCATTCCCCCATGGACCCCTTACCCCAATCTTGTCTCCAATTTCTAACTTATGAAGAGCTTTTGTAACGTTCCCAACATCTCTTACACAGAGCTGGAAACAATCCTTCTTTGTCGGAGAAGAGGTGATCGAGATCGGTGCCTCCCCGTAACCGAAGACTGTAAGCTGTAAGCACTGACCCGGAATATTATTTAAATTTCCTCCCTCTGGCAATCCAAACGTGAACGTGACGGTATCAGAAGTTTCTGCTCTTTTATCCTTTAAAACTGCAATTCTTGGTAAATACAAGCTCTCATTCATTTAGATTCACTCCTTAATAGATTTATCACCCTCGTACAATCGATATCAGCCGGACATACATTTATACATCTTCCGCATCCCGTACAACCGGAGACGCCATATTTATCGTCAAAATAAGAGAACTTATGCAATATCCGTTGTTTCAGCCTCGATGTTCTATCCTTTCTGAAGTTGAGCCCACCCGCAACGAGCGTGAAATCAGTGAGGACGCATCCATCCCAGATCCTCTTTCTCTCTCCGTTCTTTCCGTCCAAACCTATGTCATCCACAACGTTGTAGCAGAAACACGTTGGGCAGACCAAGACGCACTTTCCGCATCCCAGACATTTTTCTCCGAAATCGTTCCACAGATCGCTCTCGTATTTTTCGAGCATGAGTTCCGGGAGATCTTTTGTCTCAACCTCCCTTATAAATCCCTCCAACTTCGGTCTCTCTATATCCTTTCCGTCCTTGAATATATCCATCGAATTGACGATTCTATCGCCTTTTTCACTTCCGATCTCCACCCCATATTCGTCTCCGCCGTCGATCAACATCAGATCGTAGCCGTCTTCAACACGATCCGTTCCCATCGAGCCGCAGAAACAGGATTCGCTTGGATGGTTACAATAGACGCCGATGATCAAAGCGTGTTCTCTCCTCTTTTTATAGAACGGATCGAATTTATCGTCGAGATATACCATATCGAACCTGAGCAGGGCGTTTATATCACAGGGGTGTGCACCAAGAATGCAGATCTCATCTGCTTTCGGTTCACTCTTGAATTTTATCTCTTCTTTATCAGAAAGATCATATTCGAGAATGATCTCTTCAGGAGGAAAGAAGAACTTCTTTATCGGTAGTATAGTGCTCGGATAATCCAATACTACCTTATCTTCATCTTCGACAAAATCAAAGTCGTATTCACCATCCCTCTCCTGTGGCGCCGCAACCTTATATGATCCTTTAAGCTCTCTCACAAACGATGCAACATCTTCTTTAAAAAGCCTCTTCATCTTATAGGATCCACCTCCAATTCCAAAATAAGCTTTTCGATATTAAATTATCGCTGATTTTCCTCTCTCAACATATCTTTTCATGAACTCCATAACACCGTCAAGCTCTTCTTCGGTGATATCTTTTATCTGGGTTTCGTCTATCCTTCCATCTGACGCCAATGCGATTCTCACAAGGAGGGGATCGTTTAGAGGTCTTCCTATCTGGGAGAGCATGCTTACATACACCTCTTTAGCGCCGGAGACCTCCCATATCTC
>CABGHH010000188.1 GCA_902158745.1 Candidatus Methanolliviera sp. GoM_asphalt | reverse complement strand
GTTATTCTGGTCATAGCTCATATGCTCTTTCAGAATTATAAACATTTCTGAAGGAGCTTTTCGCTTATATTATTTCTGGAGAATTTTCAATGGAATTTTCAATGTCCTCAAAAATCTTCGATTTTTGGGATCCCACGACGAAGTCGTCAGGAGAAAAAGAACAAACCATCACTAGATCTTCGGACTGTGCCGTTATAATCAAAGATTCAAATAAGTCTTTAGAGACAGAAAAATCTTTAGAAGCAGAAATTTCAAGTTTTTCATCAAACATCCTGGATGTAGTCCCTTTCTTCAGATTACCTCTATATATCCAGTTCGAGGTATTCAAATACGGAAAAACACTCTTTGTGAGAGATGAGGAATATCTAATGCAGGTAAAGAGAGACGTACTGAGAGAATACCTGGATATCTCCTATCTGTATGAGAGGATGAGCAGGAGGATACTGGCACGATGAGATTTTATTATCTACAGATCATCGTTCCCACGCCGCGATCGGTGAATAGCTCAAGAAGTAGCGCGTGAGGTTTGGAGCCGTCTATTATGTGAACCTTTTCCACATAAGATTCGATACATTTGATAGAGGACTCCAATTTTGGGATCATTCCTCCACCTATTACCCTATCATTCACTAAAGATTTTCCTTCATCCAAAGAGATATTTGATATCACCTCTCCCTTATCGTCTAAGATTCCTGGAACATCCGTCAAGAATATCAATTTTTTTGCTCTCATCGCAGACGCTATATCCCCTGCCACCGTGTCCGCGTTTATGTTAAAATGATCGCCCTTTAAATCGATCGCGATGGGAGATATAACCGGAATATATCCATTTTCAATACACATATTTAGTATTCCAGTATCCACCGCTTCTGTTTCTCCTACCCATCCAAGATCTACTTTTTTCTCTTTTCCGTTTTTCATTATCTTATCTTTCTTCCTTGCAGTTAAAAGGAGACCATCCTCTCCAGATAGTCCAATTCCCTTTCCCCCGTGTTTTACGATGTATCTAACGATATTCGTATTTATCTTTCCGACGAGGACCATCTCCGCGATCTCGAGCGTCTCTTCGTCCGTTATCCTCAATCCATCGATAAACTTAGGTTTCTTCCCAAATTTTTCCATCTTTTCAGTTATCTCAGGTCCGCCCCCATGGACAATCATCGGCTTCGCCCCGACTAATCTAAGAAAGACGACATCTTGAACGGCTTTCTCGAGAATCTCTCGATCCACGATCGCGTGTCCGCCCATCTTGACCACGATCTTTGCATCGCGCAACTCTCTCACATAAGGAAAAGCCTCGATCAACACCTCTTCGATTGGAAACTCACGATTCTTCACGTTCTATACGCTCCGTTTATCTTCACATAGTCATAACTAAGATCACATCCGAAGGAGATCGCTTCCCCTCTCCCGAGACCGAGATCGACCTCGATGATAATTTTATCCTTTGACAATATCTCTCTAAACCTTTCTTCGTCTAATCGAAGTACTTCACCGTTTAGGATAACGGTGTTTTGATCTTCATCTGGATTTCCTAAGAATAGAGATATTTTATCTCCATCTATCTCCGCCCCAGAATAGCCTAAAGCGGCTATTATTCTTCCCCAATTTGGATCTCCCCCAAATATAGCCGTTTTAACCAGAGAGGAATTTACGACGGATTTTGCCGCAATTCTTGCATCTCCTCTCTTTTTAGCTCCTTTTACGCGCACTTCTACATACTTGGTGGCGCCCTCTCCATCTAAAGCGATCTTCCTCGCAAGCTCCAAACAGATCTCATCTAACGCCCTTTGAAAATCCTCCTCTCTCATTGAAAAATCTCCTGTTGCCGTGAGAAGAACGGTATCATTCGTGCTCGTATCTCCATCGATGCTCAACATATTGAAACTTTTATCCACTGCACGCATTAAAGATCTCCTCAAAACCTTTGACGAAAATTTTGCATCCGTATAGATGAACGAGAGCATTGTTGCCATATCTGGTGCGATCATACCTGATCCCTTTGCGATCCCCCCGATCTTCACCCCCTTATATTCGATAGCAAATTCCTTCTCTCTCGTATCTGTCGTCATTATGCCCCTATTCGCCATCTTAGATGCGTCTTCGGTATTCGATATCTTTAGAAATACCGCTCCAAATTTCTTTTGTATCCAATCGAAATCTATCCTCTCCCCTATCACACCCGTCGATGCGACGCCGATCTCTTCCACAGGAGAATCTATCGCCTCCGCAAGTAATCTTGCCATCTTCACCGCGTCTTCATAACCTTCTTTACCGGTAAATGCGTTTGCAGATCCGCTGTTGGCAATGATCCCCTTAAGTCTTCCCGTACTCAAAAGATTCTTTTCCGTTAGGATTACAGGAGCGGCCTTTATCTTATTATTTGTGAAAACTCCAGCCGTTTCTCCATCGCACAATATTATCGTAAGCCCCTTCTTTCCCTCCTTTATCCCGTTTGCTCTCACGCCTTCTATGGCACAGATTCCTCCTTTTATCTTGTGCAAAGATTCTATCTCCATGGTCTATTTTAGGCCTTTGAACTTTTCTAACGCTGTTTCTCCACCAATTCCCCAATGCGATTTTGGGATTTCATGTACGATTACTTCCACAGCGTGCGCAGGGATGCCCAAATCTATAAAGACTTTTGTTATATTTTGAATTACGGTTTTGACTTTTTCCTCTCCGAAACCTTCCCAGACGTTTACATGGACAATTGGCATTTTTCTATCTCCTAAAAATTAGATTAATAATTTAATGATATTATATAACATATAAAATTTTTTCTTATACATTTTATTTAGCGTTGGAATGTTATTGTTTTTGACAGTAGTGCTAAACGTCAAAAACTTAATCTCCTCAGCCTGATCTTTAGCTCACCATCTCCTTCTTCGATCCAATATTCCTTAAAATTGGTGGCGGAAATCATTTCAATAACTTCTTCCCGCTTATACGTGCGGAGTGGATTGAA
>CABGHH010000187.1 GCA_902158745.1 Candidatus Methanolliviera sp. GoM_asphalt | reverse complement strand
TTGTGGTACTGAAAATCTTTGATTTTCATGTAAAGAGAAAGAGGGGTAAAGTTCTTGAGAAGAAGGATAAAAGATACAATAAGAAGTTCAATAGAACGAGAGTGGTCGTAGAACACGCGATCGGAAGAATGAAGAAGTTCAAGATCATGGGGAGTATATTCAGGAATAGGCTCAAGAGATACGACGATATGACGTCGATCGTCTCCGGGTTGACCAATTTCAGGGCGATGATGTCTTCAGAGTTTGATTTGAACGAATTTGTTGCCTGAGTAAACGGGATTTGGATCAGTCATGAGTATGAGTCTTCTGTAATTATGCAAGAAGTCTATTGTCGCTCATTTATTTACCTCTACATTTTTTGTGCTTTAAATATTTTCTCACAAAGACTGGGTTTGGACTTTTAGATAACGTTCCGAGTATATACAACTTTGTTACATCAGACAGTATTTCATTTTCTTTCAGCGTTAGCTATCTTCAATTAAAAATAATAGAAATCCTTTAAACATATTCTGAGCCGTAGCCTTCCCTATAAAGAAGCTTTTCCAGGCTTTCTTTTAACTTTCTATCCACCTCTCTCTGCTTCTCCGAAATGTATTTACCATTCTGCATGAACTGTATGGGACCATTCAGGGCAGTAGAACTTATCTCTTTTGCCCTCATAGGACGTTTTTTTAGCAATTCATTGATGAACTGATTCAAATATTGTCCGTTTTCGGCTGCTCTGAAGATCATCTTCAGTTTATCTTCCTCTATAGGCCTCAATCCATAATAAGGAACTTTATTATCAAAAAAATTCTTGTTGCCCTCATAATTTCCAATTTTGGTTCCCATACCTATTGGTTTAGGTTTATAAATGCTATCTAACTTTATCTGCCAAACATCTTTTGAATTGGTCACGAAGATGTTTCCAAATCTCCCCCCGCTTCCCATTGTGATCTTCCATCCAAAAGGGTTTTTATCGTATCTCATAGATAGATATTTTATCAGATCGTCAAAACTCTCCAACTCTATATACCTCCTTTTTAGCAAATTACTTACATCCGTAATAAAATTAACGGAGGATAGAAAGATCATTGAGGTAAAGCATATAAAGGAGACGAATATCTAACCTCTGTGTGTAAAGAAGATCTAATCGAAGCGTCTTTGGTGTATCACAGGCGGAGAAGGGGAAAGATAGAGGTGATAAGTAAGGTGCCTATAGACACCATATACGAACTCGGCTTGGCTTACACGCCCGGTGTAGCAGAACCGAGTAGAGGGATATTTAGGGATAATGAATTGGTCTATGAATATACGGCAAAGTCAAATCTTGTGGCGGTTGTATCAGACGGTTCTGCCGTTTTGGGTTTGGGGGATATAAGTGCAGAAGCCGCAATTCCGGTTATGGAAGGAAAAGCTATCCTCTTTAAAAAATTTGCGAGGATAGATGCTTTCCCCATCTGCTTAAAGACCAAAGACGCAGAAAAGATAATCGAATGCGTGAAGCTCTTGGAGCCAACATTTGGGGGGATAAATTTAGAGGATATAGCGGCGCCAAAATGTTTCTTGATAGAAGATAGATTGAAAGAGGAGATGAACATTCCGGTCTTTCACGACGACCAACACGGCACTGCTGTCATAATTATAGCAGCATTGACGAATGCTTTGAAGGTTGTTGGTAAAAAATTTGATGAGGTGAAGGTGGCTATAAACGGGTCAGGATCGGCAGGAATCGCCTGTGCAAAGATATTGCTGGAGAAAGGAGTAAGAGATATCATCCTTTGTGATACGAGGGGCATGATCTACGAAGGCAGACAGGATGGGATGAACTTCGCAAAGGAGGAGATCGCAAGATCGACAAACTTATCCAAGAGGACTGGAACTATAAAGGACGCGATGAAGGGGGCAGATGTCTTTATCGGAGTCTCCGCTGGTAATGTGATAAAAAGTGATATGATCAAAGGGATGGCTAACGACCCTATCGTCTTTGCCATGGCAAATCCGATTCCTGAAATAATGCCAGATGTGGCAAAAGAGGGAGGCGCAAAGATCGTCGGAACTGGAAGATCAGACTTCCCCAACCAGATAAACAACGTTTTAGGATTTCCCGGCATATTCCGAGGTGCACTAAACGTCAGAGCAAGAGAGATCAACGAAACGATGAAGATAGGTGCGGCATATGCCCTCGCAGGTATAATTCCGGACGACGAGCTCTCCGAAGAGTACATAATCCCATCTCCTTTCGATGAGAGAGTCGTTCCGGCTATCGCGTCTGCTGTAGCGGATGCTGCCACAAAGAGTGGGGTTGCAAGAATTAAAGATAGAGGAGGTGAATAAAATTGACAGCTTCTTATGGAAAAATACCAAAGCTAAAACGTCCAAAGAACTTTGATGCAAAGGTGAGCGACAGCACGCTGAGAGACGGCTCTCAGATGCCAGGTGTTGTGATGAAGGCGTCTCAGGAGGTGAAGATATTTAAATATCTCAGCCGGATGGGGGTGGAGAAGACCGAAGTTTTTCTCTTCAAGGACAGGGACAAAAAGGCTGCAAGGGCGATGATGGATGAGGGAAAAGAGAAACCTGAGATCACGGGATGGGCAAGGGCAAACCCGAAAGACATAGATTTGACATTAGCCTTTGATGGCATAAATGAGATAGGAATACTCATGTCCATCTCAGATTTACATATAAGAGATAAGATAGGTATCACAAGAGAAGAGGCCCGCGAAAAATACCTGAATGCGCTTCAATACGCTGTAGATCACGGTTTGAAAACGAGGTGTCACCTTGAAGATATGACCCGCTCGGATCTGGAAGGTTTCGTATTTCCACTCGTAAAAGAGATTATAGAGATAGATCCGAATACTATAATAAGGATATGCGATACCGTTGGGGTTGGACTGCCTTATGCGGAGAGCCCTTTGCCGGTGAGTATCCCAAAGATAATAGTGAGATTAAAAGAGATCGGCGTTAAAGAGATGGAAACACACATGCATGATGACTTTGGTATGTCATTTGCAAATAGTACCATTGGATATTTCTTTGGATCTAACTGGAGCAATCT
>CABGHH010000186.1 GCA_902158745.1 Candidatus Methanolliviera sp. GoM_asphalt | reverse complement strand
TATGTGGGTTATGTACACGAATCTGTGAGGAGAGGGTTGGTGTAAGTGCGATTAATTTCATCGATCGAGGAGTTAATCGGATGATAGAGGGACCACTTGAAGACCATTTGGGCACGAACCTATCGGATGTGTGCATAGGATGTGGAGCTTGCGCCTACGTTTGTCCAACGGGAACGATTGGGCTTGAGGATTTATATAAGAAGATAAGGTCTTCCTATCCCTTTGGTACGGTGGAAGAGAGAACGTTTGGCAGGCGAAGTGGGGAAGATGAAGTTCTGGGCATCTATAAAAATTGTTATGCGGTAAGGTCGAAGAAAGAGGATATATTGGAAAGGGCGCAGGATGGAGGTGCCGTTACGTCTCTGTTGGCTTATGCACTTGAATCGGGGATGATAGATGCCGCTGTAATTACGGTAGCAGATGATAGCTGGGAGCCAACGACTAAGGTTGCCACGTCTTATGACGATCTAAAAGAAGGTGCAGGTACGAAATATACATTCTATCCAAGCGGAATCGGTATAAGTGACGCGGTAAATAACGGCTATAAAGATATAGGGTTTGTGGGAACGCCCTGTCAGACAGAGGGTTTAAGAAAAATTCTAACCTCCGATCAACCTTATATCTTAGGAAAAGAGAAGATAAAATTGTTGATAGGGTTATTTTGCCTGGATACATTCAAACAAGAGTTGATGGGCTTTATAAACGATAAAATTACCCGGCTGGAGGAAGTGAACAAATTAGATATAAAAGGACGTGATCTTAATGTATATGAAAAGAATGGTGAAGTACATGCTATTCCACTCTCCGATATAGAAGGTTATGTAAATAAAGGGTGCTATGCATGCACAGATTTTTCCTCAGAATTGGCTGACATTTCCATTGGTTCTGTAGGTTCAGATATGGGTTGGTCTACCGTCATTACACGTACGGAGAAGGGGGTAGCGTTGCTTGAAGGAGCAATAAATGATGGATACGTGGAAGCTAAAGAACTAGAGGATCTAAAACTGCTGATAAGGTTGGCGAAGATCAAGAGAAAGAGGGCAAAGAAGGAGACAGGTACAACGCGTTCATAATAAGAGAATCTAAAAGAAAGATTTTCAAATGAATCTGAATAGAGCATTCTACACGGGCAGATTTCAGCCTTATCACAATGGACACCACGGAATCATAAAGAAGATCGCGGAAGAGGTGGATGAGATCGTGATAGGTATAGGAAGCGCCCAGTTCAGCCATACATTGGAAGATCCGTTCACCGCCGGGGAGAGGGTCATGATGATCACGCGATCTCTCAAAGAGCTTGATATAACATGCTACATAATACCTATAGAGGACATAAACAGAAACTCCCTCTGGGTCTCTCACGTGAAGTCTATGACTCCCCCA
This sequence comes from Candidatus Methanolliviera sp. GoM_asphalt, assembly GCA_902158745.1. Taxonomy (GTDB): domain Archaea; phylum Halobacteriota; class Methanoliparia; order Methanoliparales; family Methanoliparaceae; genus Methanolliviera. The sequence continues at coordinate 1,687 of CABGHH010000186.1, read as the reverse complement.
TTTAAGGTGGTCTATTCCAATAATCCCCTCATTCAGAGGCTCTTTAAGGAGGAGGGGACGAATGTCAGAATGTTGCCCCTCTTAAACAGAAAGGAATACGCCGGAGAAGAGATAAGGAGAAGAATTTTAAGAGACGAAAAGTGGGAAGATCTCGTTCCAAAAGCCGTCGTTGAAGTGATGAAGGAGATAGATGCTGTAGAAAGGTTGAAAACGATCGAGAAGACAGACAAATGTGTAGAATACTAATTTAGATCAAGAGAGATCTGTTTTGGCTCTTTTTTTACCTCAAATATCTCTTCTGCAGATTTTTTCACTTTTTCCCTGTATTCTTTCGGTGTATAGACACCCATCTTCCAATTGCTCACCTCTGCTTTTTCTAAAATTGCCACCAGAGGAGATACATCATCCAACATCTTAATATCGTCGTTTATGAGAACTGGTACCCCCATCTGCGTTTTTGGATACTTTGGGACATCTATAATCACATATTTCTCGTCTATTCCCACGGCTTCCGCTAGTTCTCTCTCATATCTCTCGTCTCTTCTTCTGTATTCATCGATCTTCTTTTCGTCTATCGAATTCATGCCGACATATATAGCTCTCTTAAAAAGATCCCTCTCTTCTAAACGTTTTATTATCTCATGTGGGTATTCATTAGCTCTTCTCATCCTATAGTGTATCTCATAATCGTCCATCCTTCTGAGTGTATATGGGTCCAAATCTTTCTCCTCGATCATGCAAAGAAGTGCCTTATTAAACATCGATTCTGCTATCCTCGATACGTGATGGTAATATACCGTGGGAGACATCAAGAATCTCGATACGCATAATGACTCTGCCGCCTGCAATCCTCCTTCTCCGATTACTAACTTCTTTTGGTAGAAATTCATCTCTTGAACGAGTCGGTCTAAGTCGATGATTCCATAGGAAACCCCAGTATAATAAGAATCTCTCACCAGATAATCCATCTTGTCTAGATCTATCTCTCCGCTGATAATTTTTCCTAATGAGCTTTCTCCCATAACGGTTCTCAAAATTTCCGACTTTTTCAAGTTAAAATCTTCCAAAATGGATCCTATGGGCTCTTTATCTATGATCTCCCCCACATCTTCGTGGTCTTTTCTGGTATATCTCTTTATGATCTCTTCCGAGTCGTGAGAATAAGGGCCGTGCCCTATGTCGTGTAGAAGGGCAGAAGCCATCAGCTCATCTCTTTCCTTCTCATCAAGATTCGCTGAAAAGATGTCCGCTAGGTGCATGACGCCCAGCGAATGCTCAAATCTTGTGTGGTTTGCTCCTGGATAGACGAGGTAAGAAAAACCTAATTGTTTTATCCTTCTTAACCGTTGCATCTCAGGCGTATCTATCAATCTCAAACAGAGGCCATCTACCCTTATCGTCTTGTGCACAGGGTCACGAATTACCTTCATTCAAAAATCTCCACGTTTTAAATTTAAAGTGCTCAAATATTTGAATCCATCATATTTAACTCCTTCGCCAAGAAGTCCCCTTCCGAAAGGGAGGGGATGAATTGGCGTATCTCTATTTGAAGTTAAACAAAAACTTTATATGCAGATCGGTTCATTATAGTAGCGTAAATATGTGGAAGCGTAAAGGAAAAGGTAAGGATAAAGAAAAAAAAGAGAATGTGACACAGAGAACTCAAAAGGTTGGGATAGTCCCAACC
>CABGHH010000185.1 GCA_902158745.1 Candidatus Methanolliviera sp. GoM_asphalt | reverse complement strand
AGAACTCTTTTCTCTATATATATGTTATATATTTATATACAGCATCTCTCTTATATCTTTAGTGAGTGGTTATAGGGGGCCAATTAGCGGCGTTGAAGTTTAGCTCTAAAAAATTGAATCAATCTCGCCACACGGCAGAAACTTTTTAATATCGCTTTTTTTACCTTTCCTACTAAAGAATTTGGAGATCTATATGAACATAATCCTATTGGGCCCACCGGGAAGTGGAAAAGGAACTCAAGCAAAGTTGATAGAGGAGAGATGCGGTATTCCACAGATTTCTACTGGAGATATGTTGAGAAAAGCAGTTGAAAACAAAACGGAGCTTGGCATAAAAGCCAAAAATTATATGGACTCTGGAGCATTGGTGCCAGACGAATTGGTAATAATGATAACCGAAGAGAGATTAAAGGCAGAAGATTGCAGGGATGGTTTCATTTTAGACGGTTTTCCAAGAACGGTTACACAAGCAGAGGCTTTAGACGAAGTTCTAAATAAAATGAATAAAAAAATTGATAACGCCCTCAATATTGAGGTCAAAGAGGATGATATCATAAGAAGGATGTCAGGGAGAAGGATCTGTAAAGGTTGTGGAGCAAGTTACCACATAATCTTTAATCCTCCAAATGAGGAGAATATCTGTGATCTCTGTGGTGGGGAGCTATATCAAAGAGATGACGATAAGGAAGAGACGGTTAGAAACAGATTAAAGGTTTATAAAGATCAGACAGAACCACTCATAAACTATTACAGAGAGAAAAGCGTTTTAAGGTCTATAGATGGTGGAAGAAAGATTGAAGAGATAAATCAGCTCATTGAGGAGATACTTACTTAGCGGTCTGTTTCCCTATTATCTCATCCAGCCCATTTAAAAATGCTTCTTCAGTACCTCTTGGAATACATCCACCGGCAGCTATCTTGTGCCCTCCACCCCCTCCGCCAACAGCTTGAGAAGCGATGCTTATTGCCTCTTGTAGATTTACCCCTCTCTTCACCTGTTCGTAGTTTGCCCTTCCGCTCACCTTTCTTAAATCCTCCTCTCCAACCATATCTCCAAATATTATCATCGGTCTTCCAGGAATCTCTTTATCGAGCTTTGAGCGTGCCATGCCTGCACCTATTCCGATGATCGTATCCGGAAAGTTATCTTTAGCATCCATATATTGAATATTCTCTCTCTTGATGACTCCATTCCTCAGGATATATTCGAGCAATTCTCTTATCACCCTCTTATGATTTTTGAGTAAGACCGATGCCTGACCATATCCCTCATCCCTATCCCCCAGACAGACGTCCATACCGATCTTCGGTTTCACCCATCTGCCACACGCGTTCAATAGCGTTGAATATTCTTTTGCGTTCCTGAGTGGAGTCCTCCGCTTCTCATCCTTGAATATATAATTCTCACCGGATAGCCTGTATTGATCCTCTTCTTTCACTCTCTCTATTAATTCCGAATATATTCTTCTCTTCTCATCTCTCGATAAATCTTCCCATACCCTCCACCGCTCATCCTCTTTAGCTGCTATTCCAAGATCTTTCAATAAATCTAAACAGTTATCTTTGTTATCAGTCAATCCATCCATGTAAGGATCATCTGTGTAAGAGAGCATAAGGTGTATTGGGCGGGTCGAGATTCCATACGCACTTATATCTCGTCTCATATCGAGAAAGCCGTTTCTCCTGGCGTCATTCACGATCTCTCTCATCGATCCTTCGAGCCTGTTCGTCTCATTCGCCATCATATCTCCAACTGCACCGACGATGGCCAATTTAGATAAATCAGAGTTTTCTCCAATATTTTTTGCTACAAGGTAAGATAGGCCAGCGGCACTCACCTTCTTCTCTTCTCTCTGAAGAAGAAGAGGATTGAACTGTTCGTATATATTCCCCTCTGGTATATGATGATCGATGATCAGAACCTCTTCTCTCTTAAATCCACGCACCTCAAGTATATCTTGTTGTCCACTGCCCAGATCCAAAAAGAGCTTTAGAGACGAATCTCTTGGAATTTTTTCGACCGTTCTCTCATCGAGTTGTCTTAAAAAGATTCCTTTAAACTTTATCTTCGCCCGCTTAAGCACCCTTACCATTATCGACATGGATGTGATACCATCCGCGTCTATGTGCGAAATTAACGTAATCTCTTTTTTCTTCGAGGTTGAGATTTTATCTGCAAATTCTTTCGCGCGTTCTCTCATCTCTCCATTCACAGTATAATTTTGGAGAGGTGTAAGGAAAAAAAACTATCGGTTTGGTCTTCTTTTATTGAGAATGTTTAGAAAGTATTATAACTAAAGAGGTATAATTAAAAACTATGGAAAAAGATGTATTGTTAACCACGGGAGGCGCCGTGCCTGGCCACGAGATCGTGGGAGTTCTCGGTTTGATTTGGGGTTCCTCCATCAAGGCGAAACATCTTGGTAAGGACATAACGATGGCATTCAAACACATGGTGGGTGGTGAGCTCGGCTTCTATACCGAGATGCTGGATGAGGCGCGCGAAGCAGCACTTGAAAGGATGATCGAAAAAGCCAAAGAGATGGACGCAGACGCGGTCACAGATGTGCGTTTTGTAACCTCGATGGTCATGCAGGGAGCTGCCGAGATGATGGTCTATGGAACAGCGGTCAAATTGGAGAAGATATGATCTATTTGCATCCGCGTAAATTCAGGCAGACCAACGCGGCGATCACCACATAGGCAAGCATCGCGGGAAATCCTATAGGCACGGTAAATAATTCGTCTGCGGGCGCGATTAGAAGTCCAAAGCCGGCATATGCGTTAAACGCACCGTGGGCGAGCGCGCATGGAAAGATACTATCTGATCTTATCCTGAACCAGCTCAAAAATATACCAAACAGCACACAGAAGACCGTAAAGAGAAAGACTCCTATTACCGGGTGATGTGGATAGTTATAGCCCAATAAGATGAGTGGCGCATGCCAAAAACCCCAGATCAATCCTATATAGTCAAGAACTTAAAGAATTATACTTATCCAATTCATTTCATCGCATAAGGATGCCGTTTTTTCCTATCAGCGTGTTCTATTCAAAGATCATAGTATAATATGTTGGGTTTTTAACTATAAACAAATCCTAGCCAAT
>CABGHH010000184.1 GCA_902158745.1 Candidatus Methanolliviera sp. GoM_asphalt | reverse complement strand
TATTTAAAGCGATTAATCAGAATTGGTATAGATGAAGTAGGAGGCATATCTCTTGAGTTTATGATAAGTAGACTCACGGATATGAGATCAAGACTGGAGAGTAAAGGTTTTAGTAATAATGATATAAACGAGATGGTAAAGTTCCTAAAAAGGTTAGAACGGAGGATTTATGGTTAATAGAGAGGAAATGACTCGGCTTATGGAAGAAGAGTTGGTAGTTCCTTCGTCCATTCCTAATCTATATTATGATATTCTGGAAAAAATAGAGAGGGGAGAAGGATTACCATCGGGGGCAAAAATTAATGAGTTTTATGAGACTTTGAAAGACATACCTAAAGAGGTAAAAGGAATCGAAGATGAAACTAAAGCTAAATGTGAAGAAATCAAAGAAGAGGTACATTTAGAGAAAATCCGGTATAAGAATGAAGTATTAGACTTGAAATCCCCAATGAGAGTGGGGAAAAGATTAGTAGATGAGGGGTGGGTGCTTTGCTATGATGATTTAGATATTCATGTAGTTGCTCCTACTTTAGATGAGTGTAAGGAAGATTTACAAGAGGTGTTTTATCTTTTATATGAAATATATGCTAAAGAAAAAGACGAAAATTTAGCGGAAGGTGCTCGTTTATTGAAAAGAAGAATATTAGGGATGATAAAGTGATATTTGATGGGTATTAAAACAAGAAAAATAGGTTCGGCTTTAGAGAAAAAAGGATTTTTGAAAAAGGAAGGTGGGAGGCATACTATTTATTATTTTGTTGTTAATGGTAAGAGGATAGGGATTCATACAGAATTAAGTCGTGGCATTAAGGAATATAGTAGAGGATTACTTTCGGCCATGCATAAGCAATTAAAATTTAATAATATAAGTGAATTGGAAGATTTTATAGAATGTCCGCTCTCTAAGGATGATTATATAGATATTTTGAAGAGAAAGAATATACTTTTCTGGTGATCTTATAGAATATGAGTCTTTGTGCCTTAGAAGCCTTTCTGTTTACAACATTCAATCCACGCAGACACACGCAGTCAAAACCGATCTTATGCCGTCTCACCCAAAATGCTTTTTTGAATGTTCTTTCTACCTCGAACATGGGGAGGATGAAATGGCTCAAAAATACCGTTAGGCGACAAAACTTTTTTAAATCGTCTTAACGAGATCGTGCCGTCTTTTTATCTTAGATTTTACAAAAGATAAGATTGTAAAATATCAAAGTATCCTGTCCAATAAGGATCTGTATCTGTCTCCTCTTCATCTTTGAGTTCCTATTCATCCCAAAGAAAAACGGAGCGTCTCCGTCCTATCTTTTACTGCGGTGTTATATCACATCTTTTAATTGCAGGTGGTGGATGAGATGAGACGAGATGAAGCAAGATGGAGGATGATGAAATGGAGATGGAGAAAATGGAGAGGGAGAAAATGGTGAAGGAGAAAGAGATGGAATTGGAGAAGGAGATGATAGAGAAGGCGAAGATAGAGTTGGAGATGGGAGAAGAGATAGAGAAGGTGGGAGAAGAGATAGAGAAGGTGGTGATGGAGTTAAAAACGGAAGTGGAGAAAGAGATGTGGAAGGTGAATATGAAGTTGGAGAAGGAGATGGAGAAGAAGAAAGAAAGAGAGACAGAGTGGGAGATAGAGCAGGGAAAAATGGAGGAGATGGATGAGAAGAAGGAGACGGAGAAGAGGGAGATGGAAAAAGAGATAGAGATAAAGGCAATGGAGGATGAGGGGATGGAAGAGGAGGAAATAGAGAAGGAGATGGAGGAAAAAGAGATAGCAAAGGGGAGATGGGAAATGGAGATGGAGATGGATGAGAGAGGGCTGGTGGAGAGAGATGGAGAGATGGGAAGAGATAGATGAGGAGACGGAAATGGAGAGGAGAAAGAGGGAGAAGAAGGCGATGGATAAGCTGGAAGAGCTGGATATGGAGAGAAAGAAATTTGAAGAGGAAAAAAATGTAGAGAAAAATAAGGAGAGGGGAGAAGAGAAGTGAGAAGTAGTATGTCATACGGCACATGGCAAGAGTAAGGATGGGGTTTGTATTAATCAACCAATCAACCAATCAACTAACCGAATGAATGCCAATCTATTAAGCAAATTAAATAAATGAGAGATAGCCGAGCCGTTAAATTTCAAATGGGTTAGGGATGGGCTTATGCCACATTGCACGGCTTCTCTTCTCAATACCCCGGTTTTTCTTTTTTATTTTTGTGGCTCCTTCAACTACACGGTTTACAAAAGATAAATTATGTTAAATTTATTTCTCTTCCGATGGCGACTCATCCGTCTCTCTTGTTTTTATCTCCTTCGCTTCTTCCAAAACATCGTCTATAAAATACACATCGCCGACTTCGAGTCCGTATTTTTCTCCCATGATCTCAACGAGGTCTGATGGCGCTCTGTCCGTGTCAAACGGGTAGCTCTGTGTCATTATATCTGCTGTCATCGCGTACGCCGATTTACGCTCTTCTTCCTCAAAATACTCATCTATCTTCTCTTTAACAAGTTTTATCTCCTCGTCCCTCATCGCAACCCTTTCAAACCATATCATCCGTCTCTTCAGAATTTTTGAGTAGTTCTTCGTTTTCATTTTGACCTTCCTATCATACCATTCTTTCTATCTGTTTTATATACACCCCCCCCTTGACTTATTTTTTTATTTTTTCCGACATCAGAGTTTCCTTCACATCATCCGGCAGGAGCTCTTTCCAGCCGATAGGATGAATCTTTGTCTGCGCTCTTCCTCCTTCTACTAATCTATCTTTTCCGATCAAGCCATCTTCTTCAAGTTTTTTGATTATGTTAGAGACTTTTCCCGTGCTCCACCCCAATCTCTTCGAGAGCTCGTATATACTCAAACCACTAAACCGATGATAGAAACAGTTCATTGAAATATCTCTCCTGCCCCTCTAATTGTGGTGTCATTCGGTCAAATCCATTCTTCTCAAGTTTCTCTCCTGTCTTCTCTATCAACTCTCTATAAGTCACCGATCCCTTCTCCTTCTTTATCGTCTCAACGAGAAAATATGTAAACGCCCCGTGATATCCTCCGCCTATGAATGTGTCCATCGATGTCTGCCCTTCTTCACACGCCGCGAGTAAAATATTTCTCTCCTCGTTTACATCGATACCGAACTTCTTTCGTCTCCCCCTCATCCTCTCGTCGATCTCCCATGCAAGATCTGGTGGAGAAGGA
>CABGHH010000183.1 GCA_902158745.1 Candidatus Methanolliviera sp. GoM_asphalt | reverse complement strand
AAGAGAGCTGAGAGACGAAGTAAATAGGACGAAAGGTCTTTTAACGTTTATAGAGACGAATGAAATGGAAGAGAAGGTTAACAGGTTGTATGAAATGATAAAACTGATGGATGAGCCGAAGATAAAGGAGATGTTGGAAGGATCATAAGATTTGAGTCATATTTTAAGTAGGCATCATTCACATCTTTATTTAACCACGGTTGGCCATTTTCAAATTTAGGGATATTATATAAAAAGAAAAATAGATGCGATATAATGGATGTGATCGGGGATAAAGGAAACGACATAACGTCGTTTAATTAGCAGAAAAACGCTCTTTCTGTATCAGAATACGGAGGGTACTCAATCCTGATCTCCTTCTTAGGATGCGGTCATGATCTCTTGGTTTATCCCCCTCATTCTCTCTATCCCGGCATCAAGCTTCTCAATTTTCTCGTTGATTTCTTCAGGTGCCATCTCCCTCTTACTGGTAACGAGGCCAAGAAATCCTCTCCAGTTCTCTCCAATAGTTTCCTCCTGGATAGTTTTTATTTTCTCGTCAAATTTATCTCTTATTTCTTCCTTAAAGCTATCCTTAACCTTTGTATACGCCTCCTGCAACAGGCGGAATGTACATATATCATACATGAGAGTATAGAAGGTCAGATAGATCGCTTCATCAACTTTATCCAAAATTTTTAAAAATTTTTCTTCCTCCGGGTTTTCTATCGAGTCGACCGTCAAGCAAGATTTGAAATATGGAATCACACCAATCATCTCACCAAATGCGTCCGCTATCGCCTCCTCGTCCACACATTCCAAGTTCATATCCCTGTAACACCGTAAATCTGTTCCATCTCTTAATAGGCAAGTCGAATTTTCCTCTTCCTTGAAGATGCATTTTGAGATGAATAGTTCTTCAATCCTACGCCTCTCCGCAGAGACCGTATAATGCTTTTTTAGGATGTTTGCCACCGTCCTCGGTTCGTTCTGGAGGAAGGTCTTAGAGAACGTGGGGGACTGGCGCAGATAGGAGTCTATCCTTGGGTGTATATGTTCCTTGTACGCTTCAGTTATCATTTCTACAATCGGGCGCGATCTCTGCATGAAGGGTATGTGATGTTCGTAAATTTTGGCCAATCTTCTTATATTATCGATGGACAGTATAACCCACCAATAAGTCGGGGGGTGCCCTGGAATGCCTTTCCTTAGCTCCGAATCGATGTATCCCTTTTCCTCCAGTTTTTTTAATGGGCCATCGACGTTGTTGTACTTTGGATATTCTCTTTCAACGATGGTTCCGTTCTTTAGTTTTGTTTTGCTCTTACGTACGTAACCAAATGATCTTGCAACCTCCCCAGTGCTTTTCTCACCATCATACAGCCTTTTCAGTATCTCACCTTCAAGATCCTTCTTTCTTTCTCCCATGCCTATAAGACTGTACTCATTGCTTATAAGATTATCGTCATTAATCGATGATCGGATATATCGGTGAATTTTTAATTTCACCGATGATCGCCAAAAGGCAAAATAAACCTATAATCGCGGTTATATGCGTAAAACCGCTTAAAAAATTAGTTATATGATTAAAAATAAGGGTAAATAGGAGATGAAACATGATGGAGCAGAAACAGAGACGGAAAATCCATTTCCAAGGGAGATCCTTCCTTATAACTCTCCCGATGGATTGGGTTCGTCAAAACAAGCTTGAAAAAGGAGATTGCGTGCGAATCAGCGAGGAGAAGAACGGATCGCTGAAGATCAATGGAGAGGTGAAAGATGAAAAGTAAAGAAGAGATTATAGGTTTCTATGAGGAAAATAGAAGGTGGTTAGAGCTAGTAGTAGCAAATGCAGAATATCCGCGAGTTTTACGGGCAGCGGCGGCTGTGATTGAAACCGTATTAGAAGAAGGGGGTGGGGAAAAATGACGCTCCGTCCATCACGCCCACCTGCCGACCGCCAAGTCAGCAATGGAGATATACATCGCTGCAATAAAAACTTTTCTGCCGCAGATTTCGACTGGATAGCTGCCGACTTGTTCTACCGGCACGTGTTGTGTCACAAGAAAGAAACGGAGATTAGGGTTTTTTTGACAGATCCAAAGATAAGAGAAGAGTTTAGAGAGGTTTGCCGAAGATATGGAACATACATATCGAGAGAGAGAAGCGTTGGCTCATTCTTCGTTCATAACCCCGACGAATTCCTGGAGGTCGGCGAAAAATTCAATGGCGCGGCAGACATTTACGCTGGAATCTTCGAGCGAGATAAACGAGAAAAAGGGACAAGGGGAGGGGATGTATCTTCCATTACGCATTTTTTAATGGAATTCGATGCACATGGAGAAGATGGAAACATTGAAGATGCAAAGAAATTGGCGCACAGAGCAATAAAAGAGCTTGAGGAGAAATACGGACAGTTAGAGTGGATTTTGTTCTTTTCAGGGCATGGTTATCGCTTATATATTCCTATCGACCCGATCGATGTGAAATACGTAGAGGAATGGAAGTTTTTTTCCAAAAGCTGGTGCAGAAGGATTGGTCGAGAAGGAAATGCAAAAGCTGATGAGGGAATATACGATCTTGCACGGATCATGCGGGTTCCCGGAACTCTAAACGTGAAGAACCCAGACAACCCAATTCAAACAAAATTAGTTGATTGCAGCATGGGCTATGCAGATCGACGTAAAAATAATCAAAAGATTGCTAGTGACATAAAAAAACCTCAGAATAAAGGAGAATAGGCAGAAGGACGTTGGAGGAGAAGAGGAAGAGACGAACTTTGGGGCAGAAGATGATATTCGAGGATGTGAAGAGGATTTCGATTGTAAAGAATACTTGTGCAGATGGTTGAAAGAATCACTGTACTCCTCTGATTGTGACCACGAGCCAAGGCGAGAGATCGTCGCGCGGTTGAACCTTGCAATGGCGAGGGTGAAGTTTGGAATTGAAGAGAAAGAAAAATGTATATTTCGCTTCTTAAAGGAAAACGCAAAATGGAGCGATTTTAATGACAACACTACTGCGTATCAAGTCTCCCATATCATCGAAAATGGATATAGGCCCTCAAAATGTAAAAATCTGTCTTGCCCATATCTTCAAAATTGTCCCAATAAAAACTATTGGAGAAAACGTCGCAAAATTAAAAAGAAGAAGAGATTTGCGCCGACAGACGAGGAGTGGGAGCATCTTACAGAAATATACCGGAAACTTACAGCCAACGGCGGCGATGACCATCATAC
>CABGHH010000182.1 GCA_902158745.1 Candidatus Methanolliviera sp. GoM_asphalt | reverse complement strand
ATTTATCTTAATATCGCTTCAATATTCAATTTCCAGCCTTTTGTAACCTCTGGCAAAGTCCCACCTCCTGCAAATCCCTTGGTTATTTCTCAATCCTGCATAAGACTTGAAGACCTTGAAGCAATAGGAAAAAGTGGTCGCCACTTAACGATGTTCGAGATGATGGGGCATCATGCCTTTAATCGGAAGGGGAAGGAGATCTATTGGAAGGACAAGACAGTGGAGTATTGTGATGAGTTCTTGAGGAAACTAGGCATGGACACGCACGAAGTTACATATAAAGAGGCACCATGGGTTGGAGGAGGAAATGCAGGACCTTGCTTGGAGGTTATCGTAAGAGGATTGGAGCTTGCCACTCTCGTTTTCATGGATCTCGAGCTTTCTTCATATGGAGATATAAGCATAAAAGGGCAGAATTACAAAAAAATGGATACATATATCGTGGATACCGGTTATGGCTTGGAGAGATTTGTATGGGCATCTAAAGGCACTCCTACGGTATATGATGCAGTATTCCCAGAGGTAATAGAGAAGTTGATAACAGCTGCCGGGATTGAACACCCGTTAGAGAAGCATGGCGAGAGCGCGATAATGATGGAAATAGCGAGGTTATCAGAGTCTATGGAAAGGGGAGAAATAGCAAAGAGATTGGATATCTCCCTTGACTTTTTTAAAAATACCGCTGAGCCTATTGAAACAATATATGCAATTGCCGACCATACAAAATGCTTGGCTTTCATGCTTGCCGATGGCATTGTCCCATCTAATGCAAAAGAGGGGTATCTTGCGAGGTTAATATTAAGAAGAACTTTTAGGATGCTAAAAGCGTTGAAAATTGAAATGCCATTAGAGGAAATAGTTATCATGCATGTAAAGAACCTTCAAAACTCTTTTCCGGAGTTGGGAAATTCTGTAGATAGAATTGTTGAGCTATTGTCCTTGGAGAAGAGGAGATACGAGGGCACTCTTTCAAGGGGTGAGAGATTAATAAGGCGGATAACAGAGAAATTTAAGGGAAAAGGGGAGCAAAAGATACCATTGGATAAGATGATCGGTCTCTATGATTCGCATGGGATACCACCGGAATTTGTGAAGGAGGTGGCGTCCAATATGAAGATGGGTATGGAAGTGGATTTCCCAACGAACTTCTATTCACTGGTTGCGAGCATGCATAGCGAGGAGAAAAAGGTTGAGATAGATACCTTTACGGAAAGAGTAAAAGAGAGGACGAAAGGAATCCAAAAGACGATAAAGTTATATTATGAAGAGCCTTCTTCGGTAGATTTTGATGCGGTGATTTTGGATTTTTTTGATGATTTTCTTATATTAGATAAGACACTTTTTTATCCCGAAGGAGGTGGTCAACCTTCAGATACTGGCATCTTAACCTTAATCCCAATATCAGAGGCGGAGGCAGAGGATAAAGGTGAGGGCGAAGAGAGAGTATTAAAAGTTGTGGATGTTAAGGATGTGGAAGGGGTTATCCTTCATAAAATAGAAGGTCAATTTGAAATTGAAAGCAGAGCGATTAAAAGAGTAAGAGTAAGAGGAAGCATAGATTTCAACAGGAGAATCGCTCATACCAGACATCATTCCGCTACTCATGTTATATCATGGGCTGCGAGGAAGGTATTAGGTGATCATATATGGCAAGCGGGAGCGCAGAAAGGCGAAAGAAGATCGAGGCTTGATATAACGCACTTCAAAAGAATATCAACTGTGGAGCGAAGAGAAATGGAGATGCTTGCTAATAAGATGGTCATGCGGGATGAGCCAATCAGGGTGAACATTGAAGATCGAAATGAGGCTGAGGAGAAATATGGTTTCCGTATCTATCAAGGAGGCGTTCCCATTGGTAAGAAAATAAGAATTGTGAGGATAGGAGAAGATGAGGATGTACAAGCATGTGCGGGAACTCACTGCTCAAAGACTGGAGAGATAGGACCAATAAAAATATTGCATACTGAGAGAATACAGGATGGGATCGAAAGGATAGAGTATTCAGCAGGAGAAGCTGCTGTTATGGAAATTCAAGAAAGAGAGGAGTTAATAAGCCAATCGGCATCTATATTGAGAGTACCACTTGACAAGCTACCAGCAACGGTTAAGAGACTTTTTGAGGAATGGAAGCGGTTAAAAAAGGAAAATGAAAGACTAAAAGGGAGCATAGCGGAGTTGAGCATGGGAATATTAGAGGCGCGTACAAGAGATATAAGCGGGGTGAAAGTTATTGCAGAGGTGCTAAGAGAGGCTGATACGAAAGAACTGATGAAAATAGCATCTGAGTTTTCAGAAAGGGACTTTGTAACCCTATTGATAGGCAAAAAAGAAAATAATGCATATGTCGTTTCTTCCGTCCCCTCTTATCTAAAGGATGTAATAAATGCGGGAATGGTGGTAAGGAAAATGTGTGAGATGCTTGGAGGCGGTGGAGGTGGTAAAGTGGGGATTGCACAAGGTGGCGGAGGGAATGTAGAGAAAGTGGAAGAAGCGATGAAAACTGGGTTGGAACTGGTAGAGAAGATATTAAAGGAAAGAGATATAGGTGTATAGATAATATTAAAAAGGAGTAATATAAGAAAAAAAGAGAGAGCTCCGTATGTATCTAATAATCGTTGGGTTAGGAGGAATAGGAAAAAGTTTAGTGGACCTTGCAACGAAGGGTAAAAATGATGTGGTTGTCATAGATGCGAGTGAAGGGAGATGCAGAGAGCTAACTGAGAAATATGATGTTTTAACGATCGTGGGAAATGCGACTGAGAGATCAACCTTGGAGGAGGCAGAAGCAAGCGGAGCGGACGCGCTGATTGCTACGACCTCGGACGATGCGGCAAATTTGATGATGTGTTTAGCAGCAAAAGAGCTGGGCACAAAAAAAGTTGTTTCGGTGGTAAATCAAGAAGAGCATGTAGAGATGTTCAAGAAAGAAGGTATCTCTCTACTTGAGAATCCTGATATGACTGTTGCGAAGCACCTGTATTTTTCGGTGAGAAGTCCGAAGATAAAGGATTTCCTTAGCGTTGGTAGAGGAAAAGCGGAGGTATTTGAGGTTGTTGTCTCCGATAAATCGCCGGTCGTAGAGAAGAAAATATCCGAGTTACAAATAAAAGAAGGAGTGATAGTAGCAATAGAGCGAAACAACGACTTAATAATGCCAAAAGGCAATACGGTTATCCACGTCGAAGATTTGCTAACGATATTTGCAAAGACGAAGGAAGTGGACAAGATA
>CABGHH010000181.1 GCA_902158745.1 Candidatus Methanolliviera sp. GoM_asphalt | reverse complement strand
ATCTCCGGAACCGGATAGAAAATCTGCTCCAGCTGGATCGCTATCTCTTCCACGAGTAATTCACGCGACCGAAAAAACGAAAATATCGTACAAATCGCCAGACCCATACCAAATACACAACCGGCCATGATCCCAGCCTTTGCACCCGCTTCTTCCATATAATAAAATTGTTTATAGTGATACTTAAACTTTTATTTAATCCCCCTGCCAAATGGTGATATCTGAGATCGTCTCTCTCATCAATCTTTGGGCCAAAGAGACCAAAATGGTTTATATCGCTTCCAAAATCCAAAAACTGGCCAAAGAAACCATAAAAATATTGCAAATACGATGGCGATCAGAAAATAGAGGATGGGCGGCCAAAAAGCCGTTTTAGCCATAGAGATGACGACTCCTCCAATGGAAGCTATGACAAACTGGCATACCAGCGCCAACGGCATCCCCATTGTATAGTCGGCCGGGGCGGAAGATTTGAATTCTGGATCAACCACGCGCATCAGTGCCAATCCGCTCATAGCTGTTCCTGTGTGAGCTCCGTAGTTGAAGATCAGTCTCTCAAATTGATGATCGGAGAATATCCTCTTATGCAGCCAGACGCTGATCAAGAGAGTGAAAAAACCCCCGAGTATGGCGATCGTTATGAAAGGAGTGAAATATCTCCAGACCATCGGTATAGAGATGGCCGCTATCGCGCTCGCCACGATGAAGTCTGTTGTAACTCCCTGTATCCTGTGTTGCGTCTGCGAGTCGAGAATGTATCTTCTGCCCGTTTTGTCCAGAATCACCCTGAATATCATACCTACCATAACACAGATCATATAGAGAAAACCACACAGATAGATCGACGCTCCTTTAGGTAATATACTCCAGATGGCAAGATATACAAGGATAGAGATGATGTATGTGAATAGCACCAGGGCGATCTGCATCGAGAGCGTATCTATCGCCTCGGTGGCCGATGTATATCTGCCGACAACCCCCCTATCTCTTTCATCTCTTATCAATCCGGTTTTCACATATTCGGGTATCTCATCGAGCGATCGAATGTGAGCGGTATGTCCGTTCTTGATCCCCCACCGCATCAGTGGAATTCCTCCCAAGAAGGCAAAAACATATCCCAACGATCCAAATGCTAAACCTATCTCCTTACCGCCCACAAATAAGCCAAGATTCTCGTAGACGTTTCCTATGGCGTAAGCTTGACCGGGGCCGGTGCCATACCCGAACATGAATAGTGTACCGATCAGCGGAGAGACCTCAAAACCCAATAAAAAGATGAAGATGAGTGCTATTCCAACACCAAACGCCACCTGTCCCATCTGTGTGAAGCCTATACATAATCCAGTCGAGAGGCCTCCTTTCTTTATCTTCCTCCATGAAATCTCAGCAGCTCCCAGTGGAATTGAGCAAAAGCATATGTTCAGAAGATGGTACGGATAATATGCCAAACCCTCTGAGAAGGGTATGTAAAGGGTGTTTTGTGTGAGCGTTCCAAGCACATATTTACCGAGGATAAGACCTAAGAGACCGGCCAGCAATGCGTCAGGTATAAGCCATTTTTGGAAGAACTTTACTTTTGATCTCAATAAAATGCCAATTATGAGCAAGACGGATAAAAAGAGGAGGTCCCAGATCGCAAATGTCCACCCCACGCCCGTACTCTCTTCTAAGATCCCGATAAAATTTTCAAATATCATTCTTGTGTGGCAGAACAGCAATCAAACCAGAATCCATCTTGATCACCTTTACCTTATCCTTCTCGCTAGAGTCATCGATGAAATATGGTTTCGAGATAGTTACGACTTCATCTGTCTCGGGATCGAGCACCTGTATCTCTTTTCCCGCTACCGTTATTAGATCTGTTTCAGCAGCTTCTTTGATAGAGCCAACCTTTTTTATCCCCCTCAATTTATCTTTATGGCTCTCCAGCATAATAGTCTTACCGTTCGAGAGGTTCCTCCCCATAATCTTCGTCCCAATAGTTCTTATCTGTACAATATTCCCTTCATACGAGATGATATCGCCTCTTAAAAATTTTGGAAGCCTCAAAGAATGAGTTACCCTGTAATTTTTCTTTCCGTCTTTTTCTCCGACCAATTTTGCAGAATCCACTAAATCTCCACCGTACCTCGATCTAACACTCTTACATATCTGCTTCGCAATTTTTTTAGATCCAAGATAAAGATCCAACCCCTTCTCAAATTCTTTAATATCTGTGAAAAATGACTTTTCGTCTCCTCTCTCATACCCATTGTTCACGATCTCGCTTGCAATTTTTTTTATCTCTTCTATCTCTAATTTAGTTGGATTTCTCTCATATGCCCTTATCTGGACAATCGATTCGTAATATCTGCCAGAAATTCTGCTACACCTATCACAGATGTTATATGCCACATGCACCAGAATATCCATCTTTTTTTCGATTACCTCACCCTTTACCTTTCCTTTGAGGCATCCATGGACGAGTACCCTCTTTGAATTCAATCTTTCGGGAGATAAATTTAGCTCTACATCATCTATCTCGTTGGATATCAAAATTTTTGATGAGATAAAAGAAATGGCGGCAGATTCTATGCTTTTAGACTTTTTCCATCCTCCTTCATAAAGAGACCCACATCTTGGGCATATCGTAATCTTGCTATCTCTTGGAGGTTCTATAATTTTCTCTTTTTTAATGTAGCATTCTGCGCACATTCCACATATCATCTCTTCCAGCTCGACTTCTTTCCCGCATAGAGGACAGAAATTTTTTCTAATCTCGTTCATTTTAAAAAGTTAGTTGATCTATTCGAGAGAGGCTAAATTTATCTCCATAGCCACGATCGGATATTCGAGCTTAAAATTCCATACAACCTCGGGATGTAGTTCTCCAAAGACTCCAATTTTTCTCTTATTTACGTAAATATCACCGCTTCTCCCTTCTAAAAATGCCGGATCAGTCGAATTTTTTATCTTCGCCTCCATCTTCATCTCTCTGAATAACGCATCTATGTAAGATCTTACCTCGGAGAATTCGGCATCCGAATGTATGGATACCGCGGCAAGGCTCTCTCTCGTTCTACCATCTAAAATCACATCTCCGATCTCAAATATCCTCTGAGGGAGATCTCTGTGCTTATTGAATGATAATAGTTCGATCAAATTTGGTAATATCGTTCTTCTCATCATCGTATGTTCTGTGCTTATCGGATTATTAACCGTAACGATCTCTTCCTTCTTTCCATTTATTCTCCTCATCC
>CABGHH010000180.1 GCA_902158745.1 Candidatus Methanolliviera sp. GoM_asphalt | reverse complement strand
ATTATCCCCTCTATATCGTTTATCGTTGCGGTTTTATGTGATACTGTTAAAAGGGCGATTCTCATCATCATCCCTTCATCTTATGTAGTTCCATCTTCAAAAATTCTTCGAGTTTTATTCTGAGATACTTCGATACCGCGGGGCTCTCTCCCCCCGTAGATATCGCAATCTGGATCTTCCCATCTCTCACAACAGAGGATAAAAAGAGGTCCCCCTTCTTATGATTTGTTAAAATCCCTCTCTTCATAGATTTTTCTATTATGAGGTTATTGAGTTTTTCATCGTTTGTTGCCGGAATAACGATGAAAGCCCCCTCTAAAAGATCCTCAAATCCTTTGGTAAGATCCCTTTGGATAATTTTTACATCCTCCCCCAAAGATTTTATCTCCTCAGAAAAATTTTTACTGGCGATCAATATCTTTTTGCATCCACCTTCGAGAAATTTCTTTGCCTTCCAGCCCCCTAATTCTCCTCCCCCGAATATTACGACTTTTTTATCATTAAGATCGATGAATATCGGCATCATCTTGATCTACATCCAGAAGTAAGACATTCTTATGAACGAGAAGTTTTTATCGATATTTTCCTTGCCCCATATCACCTCCCCGTGCCCCGGGAGTAAATACTCTATCTCCAACTTAGATACCTTTTCTATGGAACGTTTTAGCTCTTTGAAATCTCCGCCGGGAAGGTCCACTCTTCCAATCCCACGGTCAAATATCAGATCTCCACAGATGAGCGCTTTTTCTTCTGGCAAGTATATCGAGATGCTCTCCGGCGAATGCCCAGGTGTTAATGTAATATTCAAATCGATCCCATCTATCTTTAGTTCGTCTCCAAAGTAATGATGGGGATTCGGGAAATATTCTTTCACTTCCTCGTAGACGAGCATCTTTGCCCCGTAATCTTCCATAAATTCATCATTTGCCCCCGTATGATCGGGATGCAGATGCGTGTTGATGACCCAATTAATCTCATTCGCGTCGATCCCATCTTTCTGCATCTCATGAATCTTTTCTGACAGACAGATAGAAGATCCGGGATCTATGATCGCGTCTCCTATCACGTATGTGTTGCAATCCATGAATCCTCTCTCGGGATACCAATATAATTTATCTATGATCTTCATCTTTTGCAATGCTTGGATCAAATTATATAAAGCTTTATCTATATGTCTAACCACAACAAAGAGAAAGAATTATAACGAGAGGAGTTACTTGCTAAAAAAGATCAAAAGATACGAGGATTTGTTGTGCAGATGCACCGTTGCAACCTTCAGCTCGTCTTTAAGTGAGATACTCCTCAAAATTGGGTTCAAAAATATAAAAGAGGCGGTATTTAAGCGAGATAAGAAATATATGAAAAATATTCTCAAAAGATGTGACCTTATCATAAGTGGCCATAAAGATGAGAGATTTCTCTGTGAAATGGCTTCTGACATTGGAATACCGCTCATCGCCGGAAAGGTGATCACTGTGATCCTTCCAGATGGCTATGACTATGACGATCTGGACCTCTCAAGGTTCGAAGGGCTAAAATTTGATCCATATTCTCACCTTATCATGAGATATCTGCAGGCATTCGAGGCTTTCAAGGTCTTAACCGGGGCCGAGAGACCGACGTTTGCCCCACTGGCGATAAAAATAAATGAAGAGATAGAGATGATAGATCTAATCAAAAGTCAGTCTTGATCCTGAACTGATCTATCTCCCCCTTAAACACCTTTAGGAATTTTCTTGCGGCTCCTTCAACATCTTTTGCCGCGGTTATCGCCCTGCCGGCTATTAGGATATCAGCTCCGCTTTCTAATGCCTCTTGACAGTTTTCTGGTCTTATGCCACCTGCTACCCCAACCAATATGCCGCTAAACTCCTTTTTTATCTTTTCTATAAGATCCCATCGTTCTTTCTCACTTGATTCGTTGTCTATGGCTCTATGTATCTCCACCACATCTGGATTCATAGAGAGGCTCTTTAAAACAAAAATTGGGTCTTTTACGTTTAGCATGTCGATGGCAGAGTAAATACCAGTTTTTTTAGCCTCTTTGATAGATTTTTCAATCGTTGATACAGGTGCAAGTCCTGATATTACCACTGCATCCGCAGAGGCGTCCGCAGTCATCCTAACCTCTAAATTTCCCGTATCTAACGTTTTTAAATCAGCGACGATGAATATTCCTGGTTTATTTTCCCTCAATCTACCTACAACGTCTATGCCGTATCTCTTTATGAGCGGCGTTCCTGCCTCCAATATCAGATGATCACTATCGGGCAGCTGACTTACAACGCTTAGGACTTTATCTATATCGGTTAGATCCAATGCAACTTGTAGATATGGTGGATCCCATAATTTAGTTACCCTGAATCCCATAATTGGGTGTGTTGAACGGTCTTTCTCGTATAAGACGGTATCCACATCTGGGAAAGACTCAAACGCCCTCTGAATCGCAAGCTTGGTTGCCCCATAGTTGTACCTGTATATCTTCTCGTAATCCTTTGCCGCAGGATGGACAAAGACACTCACAACCACAACGATCTTCTCCACCATATCTCTCGGTATCACTCCTTCTTCAACGGAATCTGCAACCGCCTTTGCCACCGCCGTCTGTGCAGGGCCAAATATCTTATTCGCATCCTCCATATCTTGAATGGTGACCTTTGGAACGATCAGCGTGGAAGGTTTCGTCGGTAAATTTGGTCTTATAACAGAGAGTAGCGGCGTGTGACCTTTTGAGAGATTTACCAGCCCATTTGCAAACGCCATACCCACCGGTCCCTCTTTTCCCCCGATCATCAAATCCACGTGTGCCAACTCATCTCCTTCCCCAATCAACGCTTCTCCAATCAAATACAAATCTGTACTCCCCAAGAAAATTCCTCCAATTTTTTAATTACAATGCCCTCATATCTTCCGGTCTCAATAAATCTTTTCTATCATTCTTTAGCACATCTTCCATCGTCTTTATCAATGCATCTTTATCCCAAGGAAGCGTTCCTCCGATAGGCAGATAGTTGGATGCATGATTACTCCTGAAGACGCAAGTATGCTTAACGTTTAGATTTTTTACCATATTTTTGCACTCTAAAATTGATTCTTTTGGTCTTAAAAGCGTCATCTTTCCCTCGCTAACCCTGTTATACATAGGAGTTCCAGGAATAACCATGAGAGTCAAAGCGCCTATGTAATCCGGATCCATCTCGCTCAAAATCTTTGCGGTCTCTCTCGCGTGTACCTCACTCCTCTCCCGTCCACCCAACCCG
>CABGHH010000179.1 GCA_902158745.1 Candidatus Methanolliviera sp. GoM_asphalt | reverse complement strand
GCATTAGCAGGATTTGATTGCACCGTATACGAAACGGATATTTCGGAAGCCATGCTAAAAGCAGGTTTCAAGAGCGTGGAATCACGATACATAAAATATGCTAATGGCACCAACCAGGTGCATATTGCTCGGAAGGAGGAGAAAAGGTGAGAGAAAAAATTACCCCCGATGGTGAACTCAAGAGGGAGTTAGAAGCGTGTGGATTTGACGATTTCACGGTCAGACTAGCAGAGAATGGGCGGCAATATCTGAGCCTTATTCTTGCGGCGAGAAAGTTGGGGTAGAAATGAATAAAAAAATAGATACAGAAAAGCTGACTGGAGTGCCTGAAACACTCCTCATCGCTCTTTATCTTAGGGCTGTTGAAACCCAAAGAGTAGATAGCATCATCAGGGATGAAAAAGCTGTCGAGATAATTCAAAGCATTGACTACGACTTTGCCAAATTCGACAGAGCGTGGGCATCTCAAGTTGGCGTTGCTGTACGAACCGAGATTCTCGATGAAGTAACCGTAGCCTTCATGCGTCAGTATCCAGATGCCAGCGTGGTGAACCTGGGCGCGGGTCTTTGCACCCGATTTAACCGTGTCGACAATGGTAGCATCACATGGTACGAGATGGACTTGCCAGAAGCCACCCAACTGAGGAGGCAATTCTTCACGGAAACTGATAGACATCAATTCATTGAGAGCTCCATCACCGATTTCCGTTGGATGGAGCGAATTCAAAGAGAGGGAAACCAGCCTGTTCTCTTTATCGGTGAAGGGCTTTTCATGTACTTTGAAGAGCGAGAGGTCAAAAACATCTTTATCGAGATGGCTACCCATTTTCCCGGTGCTGAAGTGATCGTCGAGATCAATGGTCCGATCTCAGTTGGCAGGAGCAAACATCATGATGCGCTCTCCAAAACAGATGGGAAAGCCGAATTCAAATGGGGGCCAGCCAGTGGTACGGTATGTGAGACCTGGGATGATAGGATACGGTTCGTCCAGGAGTGGAATTATCTGGACAGGCACGGGGATCGCTGGCGATTTATGCGCTTGTTTGCATACATCCCACCGCTAAAGCGGCATATAATGAACAAAATTGTGCATCTGAGATTTAGAAAAGATGGAGAAGTGATGGAGAAATAAGGCGATAAAGGATGTTAGAAGACGTAAAAAGATTATTGGAGCTTGCGGGGCAGCAAAGGCGGAAGCTAATCGCTTCGTGCATTTTATCCGTTATCGGAACAGCCTTGGGGCTGGTACCTTTTATTCTCATTTATTTGATGGTGCTGGAATTATTCAACCCGGTGATCGACCAAGTTTATGTCTGGAAGCTGGTTTTTTGGTGCATCGTAGCAATCATTTTAAAATTTGTCTTTATGGGACTTTCGGGCAGTCTTTCCCACTTAGCGGCATACTCCATCCTGTATGATTTGCGAATAAAACTGGGGCAGAAATTGGGTACGCTACCGTTGGGCTACTTCAAAGAGAAGAACACGGGAGACACAAAGACCGCGATGAATGAGCATGTAGAGCAAATTGAGCTATTCATCGCCCACAATTTACCTGATTTGACGGCAGCCATCGTGGTACCCATCTTCACCGCCGTTTTTCTCTTCATTGTTGACTGGCGAATGGCACTTGCAACACTTGCAGTAATTCCTGCTGCTTTGATTGCGCAGGGACTGATGTTTAAGGACTATAAGCCACTGATGAAAGGCTACTACGATGCTTTAGAAAAAGTAAATTCCACTGTCATCGAATATACTCAGGGCATGGCGGTTATCAAGGCATTCAACCAGACAGTAGAATCTTTCAGACGATACAGGGACTCAATTGAGGAATACGATGATTATATATGGATGTGGACAAAGAGATTCATCCCCTCATGGTCCGTCTTCTCGGTTGTGGTTGTCGCTAACTTAATCGTCATACTACCTGTTGGTGCATGGCTCTATATCTCAGGAAGTCTCCCCATGCCGACTCTTATCCTGTTTCTCATTCTTGGAATCGGGTTCAGCCAGCCGCTGATGAAGCTAACTATGTTTTCCAGCCAGTTCACGCAGAACATGGAAGGGGTGGGACGGATCAATGAAATCCTGACTGAGACACCTCTCTCTGAACCAGAGGTAAAGCAGATACCATCGAATTTCAATATCAAATTTCAGGGTGTCCACTTCAGTTATGGCAAAAGAGAAGTTCTCGATGACATCGAGTTCTCGGTCCCGGAAAAGACGGTAACCGCGCTTGTCGGTCCCTCTGGTGCAGGAAAGACCACGATAGCACAGTTGATCCCGCGATTCTGGGATGTTAACGCAGGGGAGATCTCAATTGGCGACGTAAATATCAGGGATCTTGCAACCGAACGTTTGATGTCCCTTGTTGCCAGTGTGTTTCAGGAGGTAACCCTCTTCAATGACACGATCTACGAAAATATACGCATGGGGAAAGAGGATGCCTCCGAGGGGGACGTGATCGCAGCAGCAAAGATGGCGCACTGCCATGAGTTCATCGAGAAACAGCCTGCGGGTTATCAAACCATCATTGGTGAGGGTGGAGCCAAGCTCTCGGGCGGTGAGAAGCAGAGGATTTCAATAGCGAGAGCGATTCTTAAGGACGCTCCGATAATCATACTGGACGAAGCAACAGCATTTGTTGATCCTGAGAATGAGGAGCTCATCCAGGACGCTATTACGAGACTAGCAGAAGGAAAAACACTGATCATAATCGCACACAGGCTCTCTACGATCACCTCTTCCAACCAGATAATCGTTCTGGACGAAGGGAAGATTGTGGAGAAAGGGACTCATGAAGAGCTCCTCCTGGCAGAGAACCTGTACAGCAGGATGTGGAAGGCGCATGTATCTGCACAGGACTGGAAATTTGAAACAGAGGAGGACAGAAAATGATAAAGAAACTGTTCGAGATAGCAGGGGAACAAAAGAAAGACCTTCGTAAGGGGACTGTCCTGACGGTGATAGAATCTCTATTTGCAGGAGCTCCTTTGTTTATCCTATATTTAACCTTAAATGAGCTCTTCTCCGCATCCATTGATACCCAGAAGGTCATTTTTATGGCTATTGGAATGGCTGCTTGCTTTGTCCTGCAAGGGATATTCTTTTACTGGGCGTCGGTTGTCAATAATAAGGCAGGACTTCGCATCATGAGTGATCTGCGAATCCGGCTGGGCGAACATATCCGCAAGCTCTCGATGGGTTTTTTCTCTGAAAGGGAGACGGGAGACTTGAATAACATCATCAATCAGGATGTAAAGAATATTGAACCAGTCCCCTCCCATTTCTACCCT
>CABGHH010000178.1 GCA_902158745.1 Candidatus Methanolliviera sp. GoM_asphalt | reverse complement strand
GTCCGCTTATCGTGACCCACATCGTTAAACTCTTCCAAAGACCTTCTTTGTCGTCCCCCATAATTCTGATGGCTATTAAAAGACATAAAAATCCCACCAAAAGGGTTAGAACTATATTTACATAATCGTCCCCCTCAAGATATTCTGACAGTAAGGAGAACCAATAAACTGAAAATAATAACCAGCCAACGGATGATGTCTTATACCATCTGGAGATCTTCAATCTCTCTACCCATGCGAAAATGTTCCATTTTCGCGGCATTTGAAAATCTCCGATTTTCAAGGCGACGAATCGAAGATTCGTCTGCACAAAATCAAAGATTTCGTTGCATCTCTTGCCCGGCGAGATGAATGAAACGATAAAAAATATAAGTACCACCCAGATTATATTCATTCAAAAATCATCTGGTAGAAAATGCTAAATCAAATAAAAGTTTTGGATTTTGGGGAAACAGGAAAAGATGAGCCACCTAAAATTGGCAGTGGACGGTATAATACTTTATAGAGAGAGATTGGTCGCAATAAAGAGGGTGAATTACCCATTTAAAGGAGAATATGCGCTCCCAGGGGGATTTGTAGAATACGGGGAAAAGACGGAGGACGCATTGAAGGGATGCCAAAGTTGGCATTTGACCATGGAAAGATGATAAAAGATGCAAGAGATGGTATAAATGAAGTTTTGTCCAAAATGTAAAAGTATGATGGTGCCGAAGGACGATAAGCTGGTATGTAGAAACTGTGGATATGAGATGGAGAAAGGAGAAGAAGTTATCCTTAAACAGAATAGGAGAACCGAAGGGATCGCCGTCATTGATGGTAAGGAAGTAGCGGTTCTGCCGGTGATCGATGTTATGTGCCCCGAATGTGGAAATAATAAGGCTTACTGGTGGCTCAGACAGCTCAGGAGCGCAGACGAGAGTGAGGTAAGGTTTTTTAGGTGTACAAAATGTGGGAAGACATGGAGAGAATATACTTAAAACTTGAGGGGAGAATATGTCCATATTTAAAGCAGAGATAGATGTTGGTATTATCGAAAACGCAGTCAGGGCTGTTTCAATTCTGATTGACGAGGCAAAGATGAACATAAATGAGGAAGGGATGCAGATCAGAGCCGTCGATCTGGCAAATGTATGTATGGTTTCTGTCTCTCTTAAAGCGTTGGCTTTTGATTATTATGACGGGGGGCCATTATCTCTCGGAATAAATATAGTGAGAACGGCAGATCTGCTCAAGTCGGCTAAAAAAGACGAACACATTGAGATGGAGTATTTGGAGGAGAAGAACAGAATTAAATTTGTTCTGGATAAACTCAGCTACTCACTGGCACTTATAAGTCTGGATACGATAAAAAAAGAGCCAAAAACCCCTAAGATCGATCTGCCTGTCCGGGTGGTTATGAACGGGAAAGAATTTAGGCGGGCAGTAAAGGCGGCAGAAAAAGTGAGTGATTATATCACCTTCGATGCAAAGGAAGACGGATTAAAGATAGCAAGTATTGGTGAAACATCTGAAATGTCTCTTGATATTCTAAAAGAGGATTTAAGCGCGTTTGATATAGAGGCGAATGTTCATTCGATGTTTGATTTGGGATATGTATTGGATATAGCCAAGGCATTAATAGGAGCAGAGCTGGTGGAAATCAGAATAGGGGATAATTATCCCATAAAGATAAGATCTGAATTCGCAGGTGGGAAAGGGGAGATAGAATACCTCTTAGCACCCAGGGTGGAAGAATAGTTGAGAGTGGAGCTAAAAAAGATCTATAAATATCCATTTTTAGAGGAAACAAAAGATTATATCAGAGATAGCGACATCTCATTGGAGGATATCACAGAAATCGGTTTTTCTGAGATTTTGGAGAGAGGAAAAAGGAAAATTCTGGACGCGCTGGATGGTAAAGAACACGTGTATGATAAACCGGAGAGGGAGATCTTCTCTTATTCTGCCTCCAACATAATGCTCTCGTGTATAAAAGACGATTACCTCATAAAAAGATATGCACTCTTCGAATCGAAGAGGGTTTATAAAAGCATGGGCAAGGAAGATGACGAATTCATCGAGAGGGTGGCCCAGAGCTTAGGGGTAAGATCAGAGGGAGATAATAACGAATATAAGATGCATTTTACGGATTACTTGAGATACGGCACTGGAATGAGAGATCCAAGGTGGAAACTGATCAATAAACGGGTCTGCAAAGGTTACGTATATCTTAGTAAAGAAAATTTTCTAAGAATCCTTGAGGAGGCATATCGAAGAAAGATAAATGATGATCTGCCGCTGAATGTTCCTGATGAGATATGTAAGAGGATGAGGGGCAATATAAATGAAATTAAGAAAAAATTGAACGAAAAGAAAGCATCATTCATGAGATACGAGTTCAGTGAGATAAATAAAGATCATTTTCCACCGTGCATGAAGTTTCTTGTCTCCGAGATCAAAAGAGGAAGCAACATCTCCCACTCTGGAAGATTCGCTTTGACATCCTTTCTTTCCAGCGTAGGGATGAGCAGAGATGAGATAATAAAGATATATAGAAGTTCACCCGACTTCGATGAGGAAAAGACGAGATATCAGGTCGAGCATATAACGGGATCGAGCGGCACGGTCTATAGATGTCCTTCCTGTTCAACGATGAAGACGTACGGAAACTGTATTGGAGAGGATGAAGATTGCAGATGGGTATCCAATCCAATGGGAAGATACTATAAAGGATTAAAGAAACAGTTGAGTACGAAAAAAAGAGAAGACAAACGTTCACTTCGTCTTAAAAAATTTTAGATGTATGCCATTACTTGGTGATAAAAGAGAGAATGGAAACAAATGGATATATTATGAATTGAGTTGGGAAGGGAGAGAAATAACATCTAAAAGAGAAAGAAGAGAGAAAGGATCGTTTGTTTTACACGAATCTTAATATCTATGAATGATCAATTTTACACTATGCAAACTGGAGAAAATTATTTTTATGGCGAAGAATATAAAAAAAGCAAAATCTATAAGACTTCGAGCACGTTGATCTTCGCCGCTATATCAACCATCATCTTGATGGAACTTTCAATATTTTTCATAGATCCGGCATTTTCCTTCAATATAAGCATCATAATATTGGGATCTTTGATCGGACTTGGATCGATCAGATATTTTGTTCCTGCCATAGTAGGATTTAGGAAACTTAAAACGATAGAGGTCGATCACTTTCCACTTATCACCGTTATTGTCTCCGCATACAACGAAGAAAAGGTTTTAGATAGGACGATGGCTTCTATGCTTGAGATCGATTATCCAAAGGAAAAATTGGAGTTTATATA
>CABGHH010000177.1 GCA_902158745.1 Candidatus Methanolliviera sp. GoM_asphalt | reverse complement strand
GGACGCTTGGCATAATTACCGAAGTAACACTCAGATTAGTACCAAAGGTCGGAGGAACTTACACCTTGGTTGTACCTTTTGACGATGTGAAAGGAGCGATTGGAGCAGTGCCCAAAATTCTTCAGAGCGGAATAGTTTCTCTCGCCATAGAGTACATAGATAAGGAATCTATCCCGTACGGTGAGAGAGCAACTGGGGAGAGATGGCCGAGTAAAGAAGGAGATGCTCACCTGATGATCATCATAGAAGGTAGAGATGAGGAGGAGCTCTTCTCCATCTCTGAAGAGATAGAGGATATTTGCCGAGAGTATGGGGCCTTGGATCTTTTGGTGGCAGATACCGCAAGGGAGCAAAAGAAGATTCTCGATATAAGGAGCTTGATATATGAAGGATCTAAGGAAGGTTTGATCGAGATCTTGGACGTGTCTGTCCCACCGGCCATGATTCCCGATTTTGTAATCGAAAGCCGAGAAATTGCGAGTGAATATGGAATGAAGCTGTTACAATTCGGTCACGCCGCAGATGGGAATGTACACCAAGAGATTTTAAAGAGCGGTCTTGAAGAAGAGGAATGGGGGGAAAGCTATCCCAAGGTAAAGCAAAAGATATTCCAGCTCGCATCTGAAATGGGGGGATACATCACGGCGGAGCATGGGATAGGTCTAACGAAAAGAGAAGATATGTATCGAACATTGAGTAAAAAAGAGATCGATCTGATGTGTAAGATCAAATCCGTATTTGATCCAAATAATATTCTAAACCCCGGGAAGGTCGTAGATCTGGAGAGGATATGACTACTTTTTATCTCAATTATGGAAAAACACAAATCGGCGTTGAGATTCCAGAGCAAAAGATCCTTAATGTGATCAGGCCAAACCCCTCGCATGGTAAGAGAGACAAGGAAGAAGAAATAAAAAGGGCGATAATGAATCCAATTAGTGCGAGCTTGGAAGAGATAGTAACACCCCAGAGCAGCATAGCTTTGCTTCCAAGCGATATTACCAGACCCTGCCCGAGTTATAATATAATACCAATTCTTCTACGGGAATTAAACTCGATAGGGATAAAAGATGAGCGTGTAAAAATAGTGTTTACTAATGGATTGCATCGAAGGAATACACGAGATGAGAAGATAATGCTCCTTGGCAAAAAAATTGTAGAGAAAATTAAATGTATAGATCATGATGCAAAACAAAAACAAAAATACATTGGTGATACCAGCCATCATACACCAGTTTATATAAATAGCGATGTACTTGATTGTGATATCAAGATAGGCATAGCCAATATAGATACACATATCGTTGCTGGTTATAGTGGTGGGGCAAAGAGCATACTGCCCGGAGTCTCTGGAGTGGAAACTATTGTGAAAAATCATTACATGATCTACGAATACTTCGATCGAACAAGAAGTGGTATTCTTGAAGGAAATCCGATCAGAGAGGATATGGAAGAGGCCGCCAAATTGGCAGGGCTCGACTATATCGTCAACGTAGTTCTAGATGACAAGAAAAAGATTGTAACCGCAGTTGCTGGAGATCCCATGAGAGCTCATAGAAGAGGAGTGGAGACTTGTGATAGAATATATAAAGTACCAATCCGTGAAAAAGCAGATATTGTAGTCGCCAGTGCTGGGGGTTTTCCAAAAGATATTAATCTTTATCAAGCAACCAAAGCTATGGATAACTCAACTTTTGCCATTAAAAATGGTGGGACAATCGTATTATTTGCAGAGTGCCCAGAAGGCGTGGGATCTGAAGAATTGGATAAATTATTGAACTCAAAATCGTGGGAAGAGGTCATCCAGAAAGGAAAAGATGGTGGTTCATATGCTCCATACGGTTTCCGTGCAGTTGCAAAAATGGGAATAAAAGTCGTTTTGATCTCTTCTATTTCGATCGAGAAAACTGCGAGAACGCCCATAATTGGCGCTAGGGGTGCAAAGGAAGCGATTGAAAAAGCGATCCAGATAGAGGGGGAAGGAGCCACCATTACTGTGATGCCCTTTGCCGGATCTACCTTACCTACATATGATGCCTGATCTTACAGGTCTCTCACATCATGTATTTTAAAAGATAAATTTAGGCGATAAAAATGAGAATAATAACGTTGAGCGAGAATATGGTGAGTGAATATAGTAGTCCAGCGATTATGATGGGCGAATACGGGGAATGGAATTTTAGGTTGCTGGGTGGACGGGGAGAATGGGGTTTGAGTATTCTGGTCGAAGCGGACGATCATAGAATTCTACTGGATACCGGATCTCATGGAGCGGCGGTTCACAACGCCGAGTTGATGGGGATAGACTTGTCCAGAGTCGATAAAATCGTGCTGAGTCATGGACATTGCGATCATACGGGGGGGCTTCGAGAGGTATTGAGAAAGATGAGAAAGAACGTAGAGATAATCGCACATCCCGCTATCTGGTCTTCCAAATATTTTAGAATTGACAATGGTACCTATGCTTATGATGAAATTCCGTTCCAAAGAGAAGAGCTGGAAACTTTGGGTGCATCATTTAACTTGAGCAAAGAACCTGTATGGATTACAGAAAACGTCGCAACGAGTGGCGAGATCTCCATGGTCACAGAATATGAGAAGATCGATCCCATCTTCTATGTCAAAGAGAAGGACCAGTTTCATCCTGATCCACTTTTAGACGATCAAGCACTCTTCATCAAAGATAAAAAGGGGTTGGTTATAATTTTGGGCTGTTGCCATCGAGGAATAGTCAATACGTTGAATCATGCTAAGAAGCTCACCGGTGTGGAAAAAATCTATGCGATCGTGGGCGGTACACATCTTGCAGGGGCTTCTAAAGAACGTTTAGAGCTTACTATATCCGAGCTTAAGGCATCTGATATCCAAAAGTTGGGCGTTTCTCATTGTACAGGAATGGCAACGTCTATGAAATTGGCTCAAGTGTTCGGCGATAAATTCTTCTTCAACAACGCCGGAACGATCACGGAGATATAATGAATCTGGTGCTCAGGTCATATCGTGTAGAGATATGGAAAACTCGTCTTCTTTTACAATGGAGTTCCATGGTATTAACTATAGTAAACAAAATATCTCTTCGATAGAGAGAGAACAGCGTGGAAGAAGATAAAGAGAGCTAAAAACACGATAAAATTCGTAAGCATGTTAAAAGTCCCTGCATGGACCAAAATAAAAGAAAATACCACAAAAGTCAAGGAAGATGGCAAAGGAAAGATAAGTCACAGAACGGCTTTGACAAAATTGGAGATTAGGTATAACGGGAGAGGGGGATATAACCGTATTGTAACTTTACACTCCATTTGCCCCCATGTTGATACCCATCTCCCCT
>CABGHH010000176.1 GCA_902158745.1 Candidatus Methanolliviera sp. GoM_asphalt | reverse complement strand
GAGCATAAATCTTATAAATAATCTAAACGAGTCTATAAAGAACGTAGGAAAGGTTAGCAGGAAGATAAGAGATATAGCAGATCAGACGAACCTTTTAGCGTTGAACGCCGCGATAGAGGCTGCAAGAGCTGGAGAGTACGGCAGGGGATTTGCTGTGGTTGCAGATGAGATAAGGAAGTTAGCGGAGGAATCAAAGCGATCCACTGAGGAGATAGAGGAGATAGCTGATGGGATAAAGGATTCTTCAAAAGAGGTGATCACTTCCACGAAGGAGATGGGAAAGGTATCGGAGGATAGCGGGATTGCCATCAGAAAGGTTTTGGGAGCGTTCATGAGGATATCAGATGGGATGGTCGAGGTGAACAGATCGATGGAAGAGATAAGAGAGCGATCTGATGCAGGGATGAACAGGATCGGAAATGTCGCCGAAGGCATGGATGAGGTTGCAAGCACCTCAGAAGAGATGGTTGCATCTTCGGAAGAGACATCTGCCGCGATAGAGGAACAGACGGCTGCAATACAGCAGCTTAGTGATACAATGAACTCGGTTAGGAAGCACGCTTCGGAGACGTACGCGGAGATGATCGAGAACTTCAAGGTTGAGGAGGAGTGAATATGGAGGATGAACAGTTCGTAATTTTCGATCTGGGATGCGAGCAGTACGGGGTTGAGATATCCCAGGTGAGGGAGATCATAAGGCCTAAGGATATGACGAGGATACCGAACGCCCCTGATTACGTCGAGGGCGTTATAAACCTGAGAGGCCAGGTGACAACGATTATAAACCTTGGAAGGAGGCTTGGATTTCCTGATAAAGAGAAAGATAAAATTAAAGTTACTAAAAAATCTTCTAATATGTTGAATATAACACGAACTTCATTCTGATAATTTTTGGAGAATAACCTATGATAAGTGTAAACAGATATAAATGTGGGTATTGCGGAACTTGCGTTGCCGTCTGCCCCGCGGGTGCAATAGAACTCGTAGAGGCGTGGATAGAGATAGATGGAGAAAGCTGCGTGGAATGTAATAATTGCGTGAAAATTTGCCCTATAGGTGCATTGGAGGTCTCTGATGAGTCTAAAAAATAAATACGACGTCATCGTAGTTGGTGCCGGCCCCGGAGGTTCGATGACCGCTAAAACTGCGGCAGAAAAGGGATTAAACGTTCTGTTAATAGAAAAGAGGCAGGAGATAGGAAGTCCCATCAGATGCGCCGAGGGAGTCGGGGAAAAAAGTTTCAAGAAGTTTTTCCCTGTGATAAAAGATGAGTGGATCTCAACGAAGATGGTAGGGGTAAGGATCTACTCCCCGGACGGAACGCTCGTCGAGATGTCGGATAATAGAGCGGTTGGATACATCCTTGAGAGAAAGATATTCGATCGAGATCTGGCATGCATGGCGGCAGATGCAGGAGCAGATGTTTTTACAAAGACGAGAGCAACAGATATTATCATAAAAGATAACTTCGTTAAAGGTATCGAAGGAATTAGACTCGGAGAGCGTTTCAAGGTCGAAGCAGATATAGTTGTGGGAGCCGATGGCGTAGAGTCGAAGGTTGGAAGATGGGCAGGCATTGATACTACACTAAAACCTAAAGACATAGAGAGCGGTGCAGAATACTTAATCTCCGGTATACCGGTGGAAGATCTCTGCGAAGTTTATCTTGGTAATGATATTGCACCAGCAGGATACGTGTGGGCATTTCCAAAGGGGAAAAACAGGGCAAACGTTGGGATCGGGATCCTCGGAAGTAAGATTGGTGAAAAGAGACCATTCGATTATTTAAATGAATTTGTGAAGAAAAAGTATAAAAATGGAAAGATAATAGAGGTAATTTACGGTGGAATTCCCGTTTCTAGACCTACAAAAACCTTTGAAAATGGAATAATGCTGGTTGGAGATGCGGCCAGGTTCACAGACCCTATAACGGGTGGAGGAATCACCAACGCGATGGAATCCGGAATCTATGCGGGAGAAGTTGCCGCAGAATGCATCGAAGAGGAAGATTTCTCTGAAGGAGGGCTTAAAAAATATGAGAAAAGATGGAGATCGACGATCGGAGAGGAAAATAACCGATCTTATCTCTTGAAGGAGTTCTTCATAAATTTACCCGATGGCGGCCTAAATGCCCTTGCCCACTCGATAAACAAGATCAATATCACGGAGTTGTCCGTCAAGGGTCTGATGAGAACACTCATCGATAAAAATCCGTGGATTCCCGCAAAACTTGCAAAATTATTTAAAAAAAAATAGAAGAATAAAACTATTTCATCGCGCCCATCATCATATCCATCATGAATCGGATGATGTCGATCAACACGCCGGGCAGACACAACCATCTACTAAGTCCGCATAATATCTCTGGATTTAATATCGGCAGTATCATCTCGATCGTCCCCGGTATATCGATTATTATCCCCTTCATCATCGGGAACATCGTCATCCCTATCAGCTCGATCATTATTTTTAGCATATCCATTTAAATCATCTTCTTTATCTATTCAACTAAATTGCCCTCAATGGTATAATATGAGGCCTCCCACCGTCATTATCTTCAACGATTGCCTCAACGCCATAGACAGATCTTATGCTCTCCGGCGTAATCACAGATTTAGGATCCCCAGCATCATAGACCTCTCCTTCCTTAAGAAGAACTATCCTGTCAGAGAACCTGGGAGCCAGATTCAGATCGTGCATCGCCATCAAAGCAGACACCTCCCCTCCTTTCACGATCTTTCCGATGATCTTTAAGACCTCCAACTGGTGTCTTAAATCTAAAAATCTAAATTTGAGGTTGGTTCGTCCATCAACAGTATCTCAGGTTCCTGTGCGAGCGCCTTTGCAATCAAAACCTTCTGCATTCCCTGATAACATCTGAATCTTCTATCTCGCTTATAATCTCTAATCATTCTGCCATTAAAGCTCACCTAACCATTTTCTTATTTTTCCTATCGCTTCATCCAAATAATCTTTGTCATATTCCCCCGATTTCAACCGATCTTTAACGTCTTCTAAGTTGCGATCAATCCCGCAAGAAAACTGATAATGGAATCTAAAAGACTAACCACAACTCCAGCATCTATTACTCTAAACGATAGAAGACCTAAATTCTATCCGTAATTTTTCCCCCATAAGTTTCTTTTTTCTTTTTCCTCTAAGCGACCCCTTAAGAAACATAGTATTATGGAAAGGATCTTCAGAGAGTTGCTCATAAGTCCTGACGACTTCGTCGTGGTATGTCAAAAATCGAAGATTTTTGAGCACCTTATTAATAGCCTCTTTTATACGTGTTCCTCCCTTCCCAAGCCTTTTACGGCTCTTTTTGGTTTTATCAGTTTCATATAGCTGATAGA
>CABGHH010000175.1 GCA_902158745.1 Candidatus Methanolliviera sp. GoM_asphalt | reverse complement strand
CATTCATTCAGGCACGCGTTCGCGACGCACCTATACGAGAACGGCATGTCGATATTCGCGATAAAGAAACTATTGGGGCACGAGTTCTTAACAACGACCGAGATTTATATCAATTGCACGATCGAGCAGGCGAGAAAGGAATATGAAGAGGCGAACCCGCTAAGGGATATAGAGTAAGAGGATAGAAACGGCGCCCGTGTGGATCCACCCCTCTTGACTCGCAAAGATGCACAATATTTATATGTTATGATGTATGATTTATGTTATATGACTAAAGTAAGAACGACGCTCATGCTGGAAGAGACCACTTTTAAAAAGTTGAGACAAGAGGGGAAGGGGAACATATCGGCGCTAGCAAATAAAATCTTAAAAAAAGAGCTATTCGGTGGGGCAGAAAGTCTATTTGGTGAGCTGAAAGGTCTCGTATCGGTGAAGGATATCGAGGAGGAAGATATCCATGATGACCTATATCGTTGACACATACGCATGGATATCTTACTTTGAGGGAAAAGAAGCATTTAAAGAAGAGATTGAGGATAACGAGCTTGAGACACCATCTATCGTTCTCGCAGAGATAACGAGGGTCTTTAGAAGAAAAGGATTGCCGCGAGACGCATATTCAAAGACGTTGAATTACATCAAGAGGCATAGCCTGATCCTTCCGTTGGATACGGATCATGCGATCAAGAGCGGAGAGATCGCCGAAAGGGAGGGATTATACCTGATTGATGCGATCATATACTCGTACGTCGATGAGGATAAAGACCTGCTGACGGGTGACGAGCATTTCAGGGGGAAACCGTCTGTGAAGCTTTTAAAGTAAAATTCACAAAATTACAGTGAAAATAATTCATAGGCATCCAATAAACCAAGCACATCATTTATATACATCAAAAACATCTAATAAATCAGATGAGGAAAATCGCGATAGCAAACCAAAAAGGCGGCGTGGGCAAGACGACGACTGCGATCAACCTCTCGGCGGCATTAGCAGAGCGTGATAGAAAGGTATTGTTGATCGATCTGGATCCACAGGGACACGCAACGGAAGGTCTGGGTTTGGCATCGGCATACGATGCCGAAATCAGCATCGCAGATTATCTGGTGGGGAGGGTAAAGGCACCTTTGTCTGAAATAATCCTTGACGCTGAGGATTTCTACCTGATCCCATCAAATATCAGCCTCTTCGCTGCTGAGCAAGAACTATCCGGAATGAAAAGGCGTGAGTTCATGCTCTCAAATTTGATGGATAGGGTGGATTATGACTACGTCTTGGTCGATTGTCCCCCAAATTTGGGCGTTTTGGTTGACAACGCGTTGATCGCAACCAGAGAGATAATCATTCCAATCCAGGCAGAAGACACGTCTCTTAGAGCTCTCGGTTTACTCTTCGACCAGCTGAACGCAATTGAAAGATCGTTTGGAATAAAAATAAAGATCTTGGGTATATTGCCAAACATCGTTCTCTATGACGGCGTCAGCAAGCAGACCCTTGACTCTTTAAAAGGCAAGTTGCCACTCACACCGTTCCAGATAAAGAAGAGGGTTGAGATAAAGCGTGCTTGGCGTGATGGCAAGTCGATCCTGAAATACAACCCAAAGCTCGATATGGCGGATAATTACAGAAGATTAGCAGATTTAGTTGATCAAGGAGGCGTTAAATAATGCAAGAGGATAGGATATCCAAGCTACAACAGAGATATGAAGATTTAAAAGATGTAAAAAAATCAGAAGAAGTATATAAATCTAAAACCGCATATAAATTAAGAAAGACCTTTTACATCAGTCCTTCTATAGAAGAGAGGATCAATCAAAGCTATTTTCAAACTAGATTAGACCTTAAAATAAGGATAGGCAAGATAGATTTTTGTGAGGCAATCTTGGAAGCGGGCCTATTGCACATTGAAGACGTTCATGAGATTCTGAAGAGGGAAGCGAAGGCAAAGGGCACAGATCGCCATCGGTAAAAACAAACAGATTTCAAAGGGGTAAGGAGGGGGTGCATGTTACGTGAAATATGGGATATCTTCTCCCACAAAATCGATAATGTTTTAAATAGTACGCTGTTTATATGTTTCTAAAGGGTGCATGTTATATGAAAGATCTCAAAACGTTATCGATGGAAAAGATGAAGCAGTCTGAAAAAAAAGCGTTAAATATAAAAAATGCAGAAATCTTCGATCTAAATTATACACCCAATAAAATCTATGTTAGAGATGAATTAGAAGAGGTAGCAGAGCAGATAGGCGATTATCTCAGCATGAACGTTCAAAATCATATTCTTGTATATGGATCTAAAGGATCCGGGAAGACCGTCAGCATTCTCTCGCTGATAAAATCATTTAAAGAGCTGAATAGAGACATGAAATCGTTTTATATAAGTGTAAGGGAGTTTTCAACGAGTTATAAGATATATCAGAAGATGTCAGGAATAATGAAGAGAGGTTTATCAATTTCAGATGTCAGAAAAGAGGCGTTGGAAAAAATGAAGGAAAAGACGATATTGGTTCTTGATGAGGTAGACTTTCTAAAGGATTTGGATGTTCTTTACCATATATGTAGAAGTACAAAGTCAAATCTAGTTCTTTTAACACAGAAGATACACTGGTATAAGGAAATCAGAGATGAAAGCATCAAGAGTTCTATGCAACCAACACAAATACTCTTTAAAGAATATAATAGCAATGAAATATATGAGATCTTAAAGATGAGAGCAGAGGATGGGCTTTATAGGTGGAGAGAGGAGGCTTTAAAGCTCATGTCGGCGCTGGTCACAAGAGATTACAATAGTGATACAAGAATTGGGATAAAGGCATTGTTTAAACTCGGCGTTAAAAATAGTTGGGAAGATGATCACATATATGAGGGTTTAAAAGAGGCATCAAAGGAAGTTGAAGGCGAGACAGTTCAGAATTTGAGAGATATGGATCTAATAATACTTCATTCCCTGATCAAATACAATGAGACAAACAAGGCATATACCTATGCTCTAAAGTCTTTGGATAATTATAGAGGATATTCAGTAAGCAAAACACATTTTTTTAGAATAATAAATTATTTACAGAACATAGGTTTGCTCTCCCTAATAAAAAAACGAATTGGGAGGTACTATACCAGTGAGGTCCAAATTTTGCTATCGGATCCAACAATTGTCAAAAGAGAGATACAGATCAGAATGGAGGTATAA
This sequence comes from Candidatus Methanolliviera sp. GoM_asphalt, assembly GCA_902158745.1. GTDB lineage: Archaea > Halobacteriota > Methanoliparia > Methanoliparales > Methanoliparaceae > Methanolliviera. The sequence continues at coordinate 206 of CABGHH010000175.1, read as the reverse complement.
TAACTATGTCATGCGTCATAAATCTATCGATAATGAAAAGTGGAGGCGATAAAAGATAAAGAAGATAACTTGTGATGTGGTCGTCGTCGATACTCAAAAATCTTCGATTCGTGCGCGAGGTGTGGGTTGGATACGGTATTGGTGGAATAGTTTATATTACAAAGAAATAAAGAATAGATTTGGGGATAGATAAAGATGGGAAGTAC
>CABGHH010000174.1 GCA_902158745.1 Candidatus Methanolliviera sp. GoM_asphalt | reverse complement strand
AATTTTGATGATAGGATGGGTAGAAATTTTAAACCTATGGCTATATTTTTGCCATCTTCATCATCATCAGAGTGGGTGGCAATGGGCGTGGATGCGAATGGCCCCGGCTACGCTTACTTTGGAGAAAAAGCGTCGGTTTTTAAAAAAATCGTTAAATGGATAAAAGATTATGGTATTCCTATAGGACGGTTTGCTTATCTTATTATCAATATGGCAAAAGAGCTTGAATTACTTAATTGGTTATTAGGTGAATACCCATCATATCAGCCCTATGCAAATGAGATATGAATATAATTGGAAGTGGTTAAAGGGAACTACAAAAATAGAAAATCGGAGAGTAAATGAAATGGCTTAGATCCTCTGAAATAAACATATCAGAACTTGCGAGTTTTTTTGTAGGTTTGGCCGTCGCAGTTGCACTTCTACCTGAGGAAATATCGATGTGTGAATATGACAACGATGTGGTACGGATATTTAACCGGCTACCGATGGTGATGTGGTGGAGGCTGGCAATATACGCCATCGCTGTTGTAATTTGTTCTGCAGGTTCTGTGAAAGGTGTTTCATCATATAAGAGAGCGGTCGAAGATGAAGAAGACAAATTGTGATGTCTCTGTCGTCGGTGCGGTCCTGGCAGATCGATGGCAGCAAAAACGTGTGCTAAGTATGGGTTGGATACTGTGTTAGTGGAAAGAATAATATCCGGATGACGAAGGAATGCTGAAATCATACTTCAAAAGAATATCCGATGTAATAAAAATAGGGGACGCGAGAGAGGAGAGTTACTATTCGAGTTTGGAAGAGCTTTTTAAGGCGTTTTCCGACTCAATTAATAAAAAACATATTCACGTTACCACATTACCGAAAAAGACCGAGGCAGGCAATCCGGATTTTAGAGTTTGGGATGGAGAACAGAATATCATTGGATATGCGGAGGCGAAGAAGCCAGAAGAAGATCTTAATCGTATAGAAAAGACAGAGCAACTCGAGAGATACCGTAAAACCTTTCCTAATCTCATCCTCACAAATTTCTTTGAGCTTCGACTGTACCACGACGGAAATTTAATCGATAAAGCTTTACTTGTCGAACCACCATCTTTTATCACTCTCGTTCAAGAGACGAAGAAGATCCCTCGCATAACTAAAGAAAACGAGAAAAGATTTTTAAAACTTCTCGATGCGTTTTTCTCCTTCTCCCTTCCAAAGACATATACTGCCAAATCGTTAGCCGTCGAACTCGCAAAGAGAACGAGATTTCTGAGAGATCAAGTCATTATAACAGAGTTAAAAGAAGAGAGCCAAGAGAAAGAAGAGAAAAGAAGGGGTTTCATCCTTGGTTTTTATGAGGCGTTCCAGAAATATCTCATATTTGGTCTGACAAAAGAAGATTTCGCCGACCTTTACGCTCAGACGATCACATACGGACTCTTTACAGCGAGAAGTCGGTCAGAAAATGAATTTAACCGCAAACTTGCATATGACAATATTCCAAGCACCATTGGGATATTGAGAGATGTTTTTAGATTTATCTCCCTCGGTGATCTTCCGCCACAGATGGAGTGGATTGTCGATGATATCTCGTCCGTTCTATTCACGGCTGACATAAACCAGATCATACAAAATTTTTATCGTGATGGCAGGGGAAGCGATCCGATCATACATTTCTACGAGACCTTTCTCGCAGAATACAATCCAACTGAGCGAGAAAGGAGAGGCGTCTATTACACTCCAGAACCTATCGTATCCTACATCGTCCGCTCCTTAAATGTAATTCTCAAAGAGAAATTTGGGAAGAGAGATGGGTTTGCTGATAACTCTGTTACCGTTCTCGATCCTGCATCTGGGACGATGAGTTTTATCGCAGAATCATCAAAATTGGCCATTGAAGAGTTCGTCTCAAAATATGGCAAGGGCGGAAAGGAAAATCTGATAAGGGAGCATATACTAAAGAACTTTTATGCCTTTGAGCTGATGATGGCTCCTTATGCCATCGGCCATCTGAAGATGTCTTTTTTGCTCGAAGAGTTAGGATATAGATTGGGAAATGATGAACGATTCAAGTTATATCTGACAAATACGCTCGAGATGGAGGATCTTGAGCAGACTGCCCTTCCAGGAATGGCAACCCTGGCAGAAGAATCACATCTCGCGGGCAAAGTAAAGAAGAAGGCACCAATCTTGGTTATATTGGGAAATCCGCCGTATTCTGGCATCTCTTCAAATAAAGGGAAGTGGATAACGGGATTAATTGAAGATTACAAATATGTTGATGGAGAACATTTTGGTGAGAAAAAGCACTGGCTTCAGGATGATTATGTGAAGTTTATCCGCTTTGCACAGTGGAAGATCGACCAAGCGGGCGAGGGTGTTTTGGGATTCATTACGAATCATAGTTATTTGGATAATCTCACATTCAGGGGAATGCGACAGTCTTTGATGAATAGTTTTGATGATATCTATTTATTGGATCTGCACGGCAATTCATTAAAGAAAGAGAGATGCCCAGACGGCAGCAAAGACGAAAACGTCTTCGATATTCGGCAAGGTGTGTGTATTGGCTTATTCGTCAAGAAAAAGCAAAATAAAGGGACAAAAGTCTTGCATGCCGATCTATGGGGTCTCCGTAAAGATAAATATAGATGGCTCTTGGAGAACGATATTAAGATGACCGAATGGAAAGAGGTGAAACCGCATTCTGAATTTTATCTCTTTGTTCCGAGAGAAGAGGCATTTTTTGAAGAATATGAATCAGGATGGAAAATCACAGATATAATGCCCGCAAATTCGGTGGGAATAGTTACTGCCAGAGACCGTTTAACAATTCAGGATTCTCCTGAAAAGGTTTGGAAAACAGTTCAAGACTTCTCAAGTTTGCCCGAGGATAGTGCGAGGAGCAAGTATAATCTGGGCAAAGATGCTCGAGATTGGAAAGTATCTTTAGCCCAAAAAGATTTGATAAAATCCGGTTTGAGAAAAGAACTCATCGTTCCCATTCTCTATCGACCGTTTGATATAAGATATACGTATTACACGGGGCATTCCAGGGGATTTATCTGTATGCCACGACCAGAAGTCATGCGGCACATGATGGAAGAAAATTTAGGGTTGATTGCCCCACGACAAATAAAAGGGAATTTTCGTCATGCTTTTTGTGCAAAGCAAATAGTAGATTATCATTTACTTGCTACAGCGTATGTAAGTCTTTATCTTTTTCCTCTCTATCTCTACAAAAACAACACGAAAACCTCAAATTTCAATTCAAAACTTCTCAAATCCTTAACGAAAACCTATGGCAAAGAACCGACGCCGGAGGAGATTTTCTATTACATCTATGCCGTGCTTTACTCCGATACATACCGCACTAAATATGCCGAGTTCTTGAAGATCGACTTTCCGAGAGT
>CABGHH010000173.1 GCA_902158745.1 Candidatus Methanolliviera sp. GoM_asphalt | reverse complement strand
AGGTGAACTACCCCAAGCTAAAGTCCTCAAAAATCGAAGATTTTTGGAATATACAAATCGAAGATTTTTGGAATATACAAATCGAAGATTTGCAACTACTAGGGGTTTTCATTTCCAATAAAAAAGGCATCATCGCGATCGAATTGATCATTGAACAATGAAATTTTTCGGGAAATCTCGGATGATCTCCTCTGCCTCCTTCATTATTCTTTCCACGAGCTCTTTCACCGTTGGCACATCGTTTACTCGCTGTGCACATTCTCCAGCGGCGGCAAGCCCCTTCTCTTCGTCTCCGGCATACGTGGCCGGAAATCCTTCCAGCTCTGCATCCATTATCTCGGGGTCTGTACTGAAGATGTCGTCTGCTTTACCAATATACAATCCAGGTGTCCTCTCCGCGGTAAGTTCCGCGAGTATTAGCGACGCACGAGTTTTCATGTACCTCGCCGGCCCGACCATTCCCCTCGCCACTATCGTACCCATATCTCCGGTCTTTATGACAGTATCTCTCCAGAGATCTGGAAAACCGGGGGAAGACTCCTTCGTCGCCAGAAATCTGGTCCCCATCTGTACCCCAACTGCCCCAAGTGCCAGAGCGGCTACAAGCGTTTTACCATCGCAGAATCCACCAGCCCCGATAACGGGTGTTTTTACCGACTCTGCAACCGCGGGGAGCAGGGTCATCGTATGGACAGGATCCCATGCAGTGTGAAAACCGGCTTCGTGCCCAGAGGCGATTATTCCGTCACAACCGGCCTTCTCACATCTTCTTGCGGCGCGAACAGATGGTACAACGTGGAACCATGTGAGCCCAGCCGGTTTAATCGTCTCTGACCAGGGTAGTGGATCGCCTGCTGAAGTAACTATCACCTTCAACCTCTTCTCCATATCTGAGTCTGCTTCTCTGACTTCTATCATCGTTTTGATATACTCTTCTGCCCCCCCTCTCAATTCCTCCGATACCATGACGTTCGTTCCAAAGATTCCACCTGATTCCTTTGTCTCTCTCTGTACCTTATAGTAGATCTCCCTCAAAAGATCGGTCTGATCGATATCTGGATCGGCGCCGACACTCTTGGTGAGGGTTTCGTACATCTGGGGTCCGTACATACTGCTAAAGAGTCCAGAAGAACTGATCAAGCCCAGTAGTCCAGTATTTGCCGCGGCTATACAGATCTCATTCGTACTGAGCGGACCCATCCCCGCCTGTATGATCGGATACTTTATCTCAAGCATATCACACAATTCTGTCTTTATCACGTCTATCACCTCTTGATGGTTCATCGTTTACGGTTCTATATAATGATTTTGAATATGGATCTTTCCCGAATAGATACAGATGAATAATCCGTCTCATCTTGTGGGATGAAGAGATAGGGGGGAGGTAAGAGCTACAAGTTATGCAGGAACCTTTATAAAATTCATCTTCTATGACATGCTTATCGGTTATAAAAAAGGCAATTTGTCTTTTTTCCTGTAAACCAGAGCTTGACATGTGGCGATAAGGTCGCCTACGTCATTTTTAACGGTGATGTCATAAGTTCCGATTCTTCTGGATACACTCGTCTCCTTTGCTTCCGCGAATAAAACATCTCCTCTTGAAGGAGGCTTTATGAAAGTAATGTTCATGCTTAGGGCGACCGCCACAGTTCCGTGCGAGTTCGAAGCTGTTTCAAATGCCTCATCTATCAGAGAAAATATTGCTCCTCCATGTGCCATACCGAATATATTCTCCATATCTTCTTTAAAGGTCATTTTAACCTTTGAATAACCATACTCTAACTCCACAAGCTCCATCCCAAATTTTTTTCTATAGGGTTCGTCTTCAACTCGTTTTATGATAGAGTCGAGAATTTTGTCCTCCACTGTGTCTCCTCCGTCGATAGGAATATCAACATAACTTTTTTGCCGGATCGGGCTGTCTTTCGGGTGTATCACGCATATCAGTCAAGATCAAGTGGCTTCTTGCAGTTCCGGCACCTTTTTGCTCCTCTGAATGTTGAATAATCGCAGTATGGGCATAGATAGTGTTTTTCTTCCTCTTTTATCCATTTTTTAAAACAACAAACGACGCATCGGCGTCTGCGATCGGCTGACCGTCGTGAAAGATCTTCGCGTGTGCAAATATGATCTTTTTTCCGAGTTTTTTGATCGTCGATTTTGCCACGATCTCTCCTTCTTTCACAGGTTTAAAGAACCTGATGTTCATATCAACCGTTGCGATATCCGTTCTCCCCTCTAAATTTGCCATTATCACGTGTGCCATCGCTTCATCTGCCAATGTTGACAATATACCCCCCGCGGTGACACCGGCGCCCTGGGTAAAATCGTCTCTCAAGAGGAGTGATAATATGACCTCTTCGGCAGAGATTTTGACGGCGTTCACACGCAGAAACCTGAAGAGATTATTTACGATCTGATCATCTTTCTTTATCTCTTGTAGATATTGCATCTTCACCCCCTAAAAATAATCGTTCAAATATTAATGTTTTGTACACGCTGTTATCTGAAGGTCAGGCTATGAGATTTGATAACACTTGCAAGTACGTCAGAAGAGACTGTGGAATGAGTGTTAAATTTTTGTGTTACCTTGGTTACCAAAAACAAAAGTTATAATTCTTACGACGTCGAGAAGATCTTATGATTCTCGGCGTTGACATGGGAGGAACCAAAACAGAATTAATAGTTTATGACGGTGAAAAATTCGATTTTTTGGAAAAATTTCCATCGAATAAGGAAAATTTGAGAAGTCTTCCAGAGAGGGTCGATAAATTGATCAAATCTTATGGGATCGAAGCGCTGGGAATCGGCGTGGCCGCGTGGATAAGAAAAGAGAAGATAATTAAAGCGCCCAACTTGAATGTGGAGTATTTGAACTTTAATTTTTCCGTGCCTTACATAATGGAGAATGACGCGAACTGCTTCGCATACGGGGAATACAGAGAGCACGAAGACGGAGAGGTGAAGAATCTCATTGGGATAACGATAGGAACCGGAATAGGTGGAGGGTTGATCATCAATGGTGAAATTTATAGGGGAAACGGCCTGGCCGGAGAGATAGCACACACAACGGTTTTCTCGGAGGAGAAAGAGGAAAGATGTTCGTGTGGAAGAACGGGGCATCTGGAGGCGCATTTTTCCGGATGGTACATCAAAAAGATGTTTGGAAGAGACGCGAAGACGTTGATGAGAGAGGAAGAGGAATTGATATATAATATAGAGGGATTCGAGATTCTGGCAAGAAGTATCGCGAATCTCTCTTTGATACTTGATCCCGATCTCGTCGTCTTCGGCGGAGGCGTAGGAAGAAATTTGAATGCGGATAGGGTGAAAGGAGCGGTAAAAAAGTACCTTCTGCCTGAATTTGAGCCGAAGATCTCGATCTCGAAGAAAGAATATGTGGGTGCGAAGGGAGCGGCACTCCTTGCCCAAAAG
>CABGHH010000172.1 GCA_902158745.1 Candidatus Methanolliviera sp. GoM_asphalt | reverse complement strand
CTTATATCGAACAGACTAACAAGGAATTAAAATCTCTTTTAGATATTGAAGGAAGCTATTTTTGTAAAAAGGAGAGCAATTACGGATATTTCTTTATGGTATCTCTGGTCTATAACATCGTACAGTACCTTCGATTATTCTTCGATGATATGAGTCATCAAAAATCCGAAGGATTTTTGGGATGCCAAAAATCGAAGATTTTTAAGCACTTTAAAGACGTGTTGGAAGAGTTATCGGCTTACTTGTTGTAGAAGAATCCGCCAAAATGTGTGTTTGAGATTGAAAGTAAGTTAAATCGTGTATTTGAGAATATTGGATCTGAAGGGTTGAATAAAATGAATATTGGATCAATGAGAAGTATGGAGGTATTAGAGAAAGTTTTAAGTTGATAAGGCGAAAAGAAGTTGTGTGTAGATGAGAATAGATGATTGTTATTTTTTTTAATAGAGTGATAATAATTGTATTAAATTATATTGAAAACAGAAACAAGTATCTAATTTATAACTGACTCTTAATTAACTAATTTTAAGACTCATCCTAAAACGAGGTAATAATTATGCGATAATAATCACCAAAAAAATACAGTGATAAGATAACTCTAAGGCATTTACCGATTTTTTGATAAGATGAAGTATTAGAGCCCAAGAAGATATTATGAGAAACCTATGCATACTTAGGTTAAATAAAGTATGAAATTACTATAGATATATATATTTGGTTGCTATATCACCGAGCGGTCAACCGTAGTGTTTATATAAGAGGATAAATATTAGGGACATTTGGTTAAAATGTGTTCGATATGCGGGTACTTCTCGGTTCAAGAGAAGCCAGCAAATGTGGTTGTGGATATGCTTCAAAAAACGAAACATAGGGGACCTGATGCATGTGGGATATATACCGATGGAGAGATTTTTAAAGGAGTTAGGATAGAAGAGTTGAAGAGTGGCAAAAGTACAAGAATATGTATTGGACATTCTAGATTGAGCATAGTTGGGGGGGAAGATTCGGTACAACCGTTTATATCGTGCGATGGATCTATATCGTTGGTTTGCAACGGTGAAATATACAACTATCAAGAATTACAAGGGTTATTGCGCGATAAACACGCGCTAAAAGACGAAATCAGTGATAGCGAGGTTCTTCTCCGTTTGATAGAAGAAATGTATAATGGAGACCTTCTTAGAACAACACAAGATGTTGTAGAGATGTTAAACGGCATGTACGTCTTTGTGGTCACAGACGGGAGAGATGTTGTGATCGCAAGAGACCCAATCGGTGTAAAGCCGATATATTATGTCGAAGAGGGCAAAACGGTATTTTTCTGCTCTGAGAAGAAGGGTCTTTGGGATATCGGAGATAAAATTAAAAGGGTATTACCGGGAAACATACTTTGCATAAACGAGAGAGGCATATCGATAGAGCAAGGTGCGAAGATAGAAAGACTACAGATTGATATTACCGATCCTGACGAAGCCACCACCCTATATGGGGATGCCTTGGCCGATGCGATGGAGAAGATGCTAAGAGGATTAAATGTGGATAAGATTGGGATGATCTTCTCTGGCGGTGTGGACTCAGTATTGATCGCAAAGATCATATCCGACGCGGGGTGGGATCTTAGGTGCTATTGCGTTGGAGAAGAAAATTCCGATGATGTGAAGAATGCAGAGAGGGTGGCCAAAGATTTGGGGCTTAGCCTGCGTACGATCTATATCAATGAACGAAAGGTGGAGTCGATACTTCCAGAGATCATAGAATCCATTGAGATAAATGGTCTTCTTCAAGTGGAGGTTGCAGTTCCGATGTATCTTGCGGCAAAAGCGGCATCAGAAGATGGAGTGAAGGTGATGTTCACAGGTCAGGGTGCAGATGAGTTGTTCGCTGGTTATTCATGGTACAAGGATGTTTTAGGTAAAGAAGGATTTTTGAAACTTCATAACGACCTTTGGCGAGACATCGATCTATTGTATGATGATACACTTGAGAGGGAAGATAAGGTCACCATGGCGCATTCCGTTGAATTGAGGGTTCCTTATCTGGACGGAAATGTTGTAAGGTGTGCGATGAGAATCTCCCCGGAACTTAAGATAAAGGATAAGAATGATCCTGTCAGGAAATGGGTTCACAGAAATGTGGCATCTTTGTTTGGGGTCCCGGATTATATCGCATACAGACCAAAGGATGCTGCTCAGTCTGGATGTGGTATTCATCTTCTGATGAAAGAGATCGCAGAGGAACACTTCAAAAACGAAGAGATTGAGAAGGTTGAGCTCGAGGATAGGGGCTCTAACTATCGGTATTTGAACGAGGAGTACGGAACGAACGCGATGTGGGCGTATCTCGATGAGGTGACAAAGGTCAACCATTGTCTTGGGGGTGAAGGATGAGGATAAACATCGCACAGATAAACTACGACCCAACAGATATAGAAAGGCTTGAAGAGGTATTGCAGGGGTTGGATGAGGGGGTAACATGCTTTCCAGAGTGTTTTGCACTGGGCAGAATCAGTGTCGATATATTGCAGTATTTAAACAGGGTCAGCGATGAGAGAGAAAAAATTATAGATATGGTTAAAAATACCGGAAAGACAGTCATTCTTCCCTTAATCGAAAAACACCCCATTATGAAGAATAGGTTTTATAATACGACCTATGTAATTCACAATGGTGATGTGATTGGATCATACAGAAGAGTAGTTATACACCCGATGGAGAAGCCGTTTGTGCAAGCTGGTGATAAATTTCCGGTATTTGAGATAGAGAGTGTTACCTTTGGTATGCTGATATGCTTCGAGATCGCTTTTCCAGAGCTTTCGAGGATAATCGCGCTCAAGGGCGCTTCTGTAATATTTGCTCCGGCAAGCAGCCCAGAAGAAGCAGATTATCTCTGGAAGACACGGTTGAGGGGAAGAGCCATCGATAATCAACTCTTTATGGTAGGTGTGAATAGATGGGGAGATATTGGAAATGAGATATACCTAGGAAAAAGCTTGGTTATATCTCCTTCTGGTAGAATCGTACACGAAAGCGAGGATAAAGAAGAGATTTCATCTGTTGAGATAGATCTGGATGAGATCTCATTGGAGAGGGGCAAAGAACCCACGTTCAGTGAATTTGAGATTGGGGTGTATGATAAGTCTATGGGTTATTTTAAAGGCGTATTAGAGTAGGTGCTCTTGTGAAAAAAGACCGCACAAGATTAAACCTTTTGCATAATTAATCTTTTATAGCACTAAACGCATATTTATTCCTTGGGATGGGACAATATGATGAGTTATACCTTGCTCTCCAAGAAACCAAAGATATTCAGGATACATAAAAATCTTCGATTTTTTGGTACGACAAATCGAAGATTTGTCTGCATTCACGGGACTGAGTATCGAAGAGTTTAATAGGTTATATCCGATGATAGCGGATAGATACGGGGATTACGAGA
>CABGHH010000171.1 GCA_902158745.1 Candidatus Methanolliviera sp. GoM_asphalt | reverse complement strand
TTTTCTCCCGTGATGATTCATCACTCACCTCTTTTACTGGAAAATCCACTTCAATGAAGGATTTTGTCATTTCATCATCTCTCTGCTTGGTGCCTTTGTGCTCTTACCGCAATCCAGCGCCAAGCATATACATGCCCAATATGCCCGATAAATATCCGATACGTGTCTAATATGTCCGATAAATGTCCGTTATTCCAGTTTATATCTCCTCCCCTTCTTTTCACCGAGTTCTTTCAAAACACCTTTAACCACCAGATCCTGTAAATCGCGGTATAGTGTCTTATCAGAAAATTCGGGAGCTAAAGTTTTAAAAGATGATAGATTTATGTCGCCTCTCTTTTTCACATACATTACAGCCTTAATCTGCCTCTCATTCAAGCCTAAACCACTCAGATACTCTCCCGTGTAAATATCCTTCCTGAAGATCACTCTGAAGCCCTGATACTCTTCAAACCTTGGCTCAGGAAGATTTGCGTTTACGCAAGCTTTTCGCATCTTGTCTATCCCGCTTCCCCACTGCTCAATCAATCCCATGTCGTAGAAAATCCCACCCACCCCTTTGTTCCTGAGTACGGAGGGATGTGGTTTGTAAAGGTCTTCTATAGTTACACCAAAAGGCAGACCACCAGGATTCCAAACGATCAGTTCATCATCATATATTCTGACCTCGGTATTTGAAGGAATCGCATCATCCCGGTGACAGACAGCATTGATAATGGCTTCCCTCAGTGCTTCGAGCGGATAATCCCAGATTTCTTCTCTTGCGGGTTTTCCAGTCATAACAAACTTAACATTGATATTTTTGCGGATGAAATCCATAGCCTCCTCCACCTGCTCGGGGATCGCGCCTTTAACCATCCTATCATCAATGACTATGGTTTCCTCTTTGAATCTGCCGCAATGGATCGTAGCTTGTGAGAGAGAACGATTTGTGTCTTTGCCGAAGAGAAGGATTGCAGCCCAAGTTGGCTTCCCTTCCTTTATTAGCTCCAGTTTTTCAAGAACCTGCAAGGGATTTTCGCTTTCCAGAACCCTTTTTCGGCCAGTCTCATTAGCCTTTTTAATGTACCTTTTAACCTTTTCAAAATCTACATCTTTGATAGTCGCATCTCTCGCTGGGAGTTTATCCCAGCTCATCCCAACGGAATGAAAATGCATCTGTGCAATTTCCTGCATGGTCATTACGTGGTTGCTATTTCCCACCCTCCTGAGATATCTACCTTTTATGGATACGGGCTTAATGGGGAATTCTTTAATCCTGATAATAATGACACTTTTCCCATTTATCTCACCAATTTCAATTTCTGGAATAACTCGGGGGTCGATACTTTGAGAGATCTGATTTGCCCAGTCTTTCAAACCTTAACTTTTCCTAAATAGGGAATATGTCCCGTTAAATGCCCTATTTTGCCGATTGATTTAACCTGTGATAAAAACCGATACCTTTATTAGTCATATTCCCTATATATGGAATATGGAACGATGGGTAAAGGCATGGATAGAGGAACAAAAAAGTAAAGGTGTAAAATGTCTTGAGGTAAAGACCCAGGGGAATAACTGCTACGTCTACCATTCAACAACCTACTGGGATAAAGAGCTGAAAAAGCCAAGAAAGACCTCAAGATATCTTGGAAAACTCGATCCAGATAAAGGGCTCATCAAAGCTGGTGTCCGGCCATCTGCAATTAGAAGTATCGCAGAATATGGGAACTCGATGCTACTGCATGGAGCAATGAAAGAACTCAAACCCATCTTGATGGAAGGTTTTCCCGATTATTGGGAAGAGATATACGCTCTCGCCATGGTACGCACCACAGGAAACGTGCCCCTCAAGAGAGCGGATGAGGCATGGAAGAAGCTTTACAATGCAGAAGGTATAGCTCCCGATCTTAAGCCCAAGATTCTCTCAAAGGTTCTGCACGAGGTGGGTATAAATAGGAAGGGACAGAATGTGGTTTTTAATTGGCTTGCGGACAGAAGCAATCAACTCGTCTATGATCTCACCTCAATCTTCTCCCGTTCCATGAACATAGCTCAAGCTGAGAGAGGTTATAATAAAGATAGGTTACAGGTTCCCCAGATAAATCTAGCTCTTCTATGTAGCGTAGACACGGAATTGCCTACGATGATAAGATCTGTACCCGGGAGCGTGAAGGACATAAAAACCTTATACAACTCAATCAATGAAATCGATATCAGTGGGAAGATCCTCATACTCGATCGTGGCTTCTTTTCTGAAGATGTCATAAAGTTCCTGGAAGATAAGAAGATCTTCTATATACTTCCTACCAGAAGAAATAGCAGTTACTATTCTATCCGTACACATCTCAATGAACATCTCTACTATCATGGTCGTCTGATCAGATGTGGAAAGAGGAGATGCAACAACTTTTTCCTCTATCTATTTGAGGATCAGGAACTCATGCTGGAAGAGCGTAAGACGCTCTACGGGAAGCTGGACGATAACAGGATCAATAAGAATGAGTTGAGAGAACTTATGAAGAAGGCGGGAAAGATACTCATCCTCTCAAATCTTGATCTTAAAGAGCACGAGATCTATGAGTTATACAAAAAAAGAGAGGGTGTTGAGAAGATGTTCGATACCTACAAAACCGTGCTCAATGCAGATAAACTCTATCTGCAGGATGATGAGAGTGTATTCGGACACGTATTCGTATCATTTTTATCCCTATATATCTATTGCAAACTGGAACAGCTCTTAAAGAAGGCGGAACTCGATCGTAAGATCACTCCAATCGACCTGCTATTCAAGTACAGTAGGGTCTATCATCTCGATATAGGAGAAAACAGCATCGTCACAGAGATTCCAAAGAAGGTAGAGGATATAGATAAGAAACTTGGATTAAACATATTCCCTAAATGATGCGGAGTTAAGGTTATTAACAATGAATCCAGGATTATCTTTTACTTCGATTGGAGTTCTACCCAATTTTTTTGCCAGTTCCTTCGCTCTGTACATCGTCTCTTCCGATGTTTTTACTCCTCGTACGATCTCCACAAGTTTCATCACCTGCACTGGGTTGAAGAAGTGCATCCCTACAAATTTTTCTGGTTTCTCTGTTGAACTTGCGAGTTCAGTGATACTCAGAGAAGAAGTGTTCGACGCTAGGATCGCATGTTTGGGACATAATTTATCTAGCTCTCCAAACAGTTGTTTCTTCACTCTGTAGTTCTCAGCAACGCATTCCACTATAATATCGCATCTATCTAGGTCTGTTAGTTCTGCCGTTCCACTTGTCCTTGCAAGTGCTCCGTCCACCTCTTCCTGTGAAATTTTACCGCTGCTGGCTAATCCCTGCAAATTCCCTTCGATTATCTCTACTGCTTTTCTCGCCCTCGCCTTTGCCCTAGACCTAATGAGGATCTCAAGGCCGGCCCGAGCTACTACTTGCGAAACCCCAATTCCCATCGCACCTGTTCCAACAACACCTACTTTTTTAATCATATTTT
>CABGHH010000170.1 GCA_902158745.1 Candidatus Methanolliviera sp. GoM_asphalt | reverse complement strand
CATCTCTTCTTAACCGCCATCCAATCTGAACCCTTCTCTTACACCAAACCATCCTGCAGGGTCACTAAGATACTCACGATAATCCCAGAGAATCAGATAATGTCCTCTCTCTTCATGCTCGAGTGCGAGAAAGAACCGGATCTCAAAAGGATCGGTGGCTTTCTCTGCCAGCTCATTATAGAACTTAATACTATCTTCCTCCATTTTGATACCGATCTCCAGTACTTTTAAGCTATCAGAAATATCCTCTTTCGTCATATTAAGGCCTTTTGCATCATCAGGGAAAACTGCTTTTGTTTTTACCACATCACCTATGGATGTTACCAATTTTGGCCATTTATCTTCTTCCTTTAGCTTTTTATATATAGCCTTCACCGTTGCCAGATGCACATCCTCATCCTTTGCCAAAGATCTGAACATGTCCTTTGTAAAGACGTTGGTGGCCTTTTCACTGACATCCATGTAAAACTTCTTTCCATCTTCTTCAAGTTTCATTGCCGTTTCAAGAGCCTTTAACCTCTCCTCCATCATTAAACACCCCCACTTATATTAATAAAATTATTCATCTCGCTTCCTCTCTATAAACTTCACTTACTTGAATAATAAGATAATACTTCATTAATAAAATTTATCCCATTAGATCAGCTTTAGATAGTGTTCGTCCCGGCCAAATCAATTTAACTCGGAACTTCTGTCGTCACCAAAAGATTTATTTATGCCGGTTGATCCCCACATAAACGTGGCTAAAGATAGTGATCTGAGCCCGATGGGAATATATAGGCTTCTTCCACAGACGAACTGTAAGATATGCGGCGAAACTTGCATGTCGTTTGCATTTAAATTATTGAAGAAGGAGATAACGTTGGGTAAATGCACCCCTCTTTATGAAGAAGAGGAGTACGAGGAGGATAGAAAAGCTCTCGAGGAGATGTTGAGACCGCTGATGGAAGCTGAGATGACAGAGACCGGATTGGTTATACATGAAGATCTATGCTTCGGATGTGGAAATTGTGTCGTTGCATGTCCTGTCAACGTTGCCGAGGATCCCAAGGGATGCGCCATTGGAAATGGCCCAACATCGGATAAAGTGATACTTAAAGTTGAGAACGGGAAGGTGAAGGCCGCAAATATCGAGAGTTGTAGAAGGTTTGGTGAGCATAGGATACTCTGTAACGCGTGCATAACGCCTTGCCCAGCGAAGGCGATAGAATTTCCGGGTGGTTGATTGAATATGATCTGTTTAGGTTGTTCCTGTCTGTGCAATGATATCGAGTGTGAAACCGAAGGGGAAGAGATCAAGGTTAGAAACGCATGCTTAAGAGGATTTAGAAGGATAGATTCCATCAATGAGAATAGATTAACTCCAAGAGTGGAAGGGAAAGAAGAGAATATAGACGATACGATAAAGAGTGCATCAAAATTATTGGAAGAAGCGAAAAATCCGATCATATTTGGTCCGGAGAATTCTACGCTGGAAACAGAGAAAGAGGCAATAGAACTTGCAAAGAAAGTCGGAGCAATAATAGATAACATGTCGTCTTTTGGGTATTCAGGATACCTCGTCGAGAAGATCTTTAGAAAAGAGGTCGATACATGTACCCTCGACGAGACAAGAGATAATTGTGACGTCTCGATCTATTGGGGCTGTGATCCGATGAGTTCTCACCCAAGGATGATGAGCAAATACTCGTACTATCCAAGAGGGAAAAATAGGCAGAGGGGATGGGAGCAAGATAGAGATGCAATATGCATAGACGTGAGAAGATCTCTAACTGCAGAGATATGCGATAAATTTATAAAAGTACCTCCTGGAAGAGATTTTGAGCTGATGGAAGCATTTAAAGATGTTTTATCTGGAAAGATACCAAAATTCGGAGATAAGAAGTCGATTATGAAGATTGGCAATCTGATAAAAAAGGCAGAGTACGGGGTTCTCTTCACAGACATTGGACTTAATTATTCTATAGATCATATAGATGATTTTATAGATTTGGTAAAAGATACGGGGTTTAAATTGCAGCCTATTATAGAAAGCATTGGACTAAATAAACTTCTCTTCGAGGAAACTGGGCACGTAAATAAGATAAATTATAAAGACAAGAGTTATGGCATTGAGAACAGTTTCGTGGAAGCTCTAAAGGAAGATATAGATACTGCTTTGATAATTGGCTCGGACGTTGCATCGAATATTCCACTGAAACTCGCCAAGAGATTAAGAGAGATAAATTGTATATATATAGGACCACATGGTAACTTGACCTCCTATATATCAAAGGTTAATATACCGACTGCTATTTGTGGCGTTGAATCTGCTGGAAAAGCGTACAGGATGGATCTCAAAGAGGAAGAGCTGGAAACGATAGTTGACAGCAATTTTTTGCCGGACCATGAGATTTTAAAGAGAATTGGAGATGCCTTATGACATTTGATTTGACGATCGTCACATATGAAGATAGAGACATATTTCGAGAAGAGGACATCTTTAGCGATTCATACATCGAGAGAGCTGCGGTGATTGAGTTAGATGAAGAAGAGATGAAAAGATACGGTGTTGGCGAGGGTGAAAATATTTTGCTTCACAACGATGATGGCGAGGTGGTGGTCAAGGTCAAAAGATCGGAAGAAGAAGGTGGTGGTATTGGATATATGCCAAGAAGTCCCTTGTCAAGTATTATTCTATCGGAAGAAACAAAAGGGGGAATTTTAGGATATAAACACATAAAGGTAAACGCGAAAAAAACGAACGATCCTGTGACAGATCTAAAAATGCTTTTTAAATAAGTTATGTGAAATCTACCTAAATGTGAAATTTATGGAAAAATATTCTTTAGAAGAAATTTCTCAAATCATCAAGGGATACAAGCTACTTGATCATAATGGAGATATGTTCTCCCTTCTAAAAAGGATATCGTATTGTAATAAATGTGCTTTGACTTACCCGTCTCGACGTGACAATCCTATAAGTGCTTTAGTACGTCCAATTCCTCTTTCAGAGTTGCCAACAGAAGATCAGATTATTGAATATTGCAACAGAATTGAAAGAGACGATGCCTTTTCAAGAAATATTTTCAAAGACTCTTTAAATCTTGATGAAGTGATAAATCAGCTTGATTCTACTAAATTTGCAATAGGATTGCTTCCATGGTTAGATCGCTGCATGCTTTTCTGAAGGAGCGAAAAGACCAAATTAATGATAATCGGAATCGATTACAAACATTTCCCTTCATTTTATGCACAAAAAAATGAACATAGTTTTCCTTTAGATAATTATCAGAAGTAAATTAATACTTGGGGGCCAACATGGAAAAATTTCTGGAAGAATCTTTTAGATTTCCCTTATTCCCATTCTAAAAAGAAGGTATAACGTTCTGGCAGATAAATCTTTTCAGCAATCTACAGACAATACAAATTATTTTAAATGTTATTTATCTTTTTCTATCTCTATTTGTTTCACTTCTGTCGCGTTGACCGAGAATAC
>CABGHH010000169.1 GCA_902158745.1 Candidatus Methanolliviera sp. GoM_asphalt | reverse complement strand
GGAAATGGGTTCTGCGGGCGGGCACGCCACGATGGCTGCGGCACAATTACCGCTGGGCATTTTCAGTGGTATAAAGGATAAAAATACGCTGATACAACTTGCCGAAGATGCGGTGACAAAACGTTTCCTGTCTGTTATGAAAGAAGAGAAGAGCGAATAAGCGGTAAATGCGTCTTCTATTGTCACGGGTTTAAGCGTTGTAAAACCGACATTTGAAATGAGACAATTTATTCTATATGCGGGGAAAGCGGTTACAAGTTCTGATTTCTCGTTAGACGACCTGCCGGGCAGTGGCGGTAGAATGGACCTCATAGCAAGATGTATTTGCAATGCGCTGTGGATAAGTCATGATTTGCGAAGAGACGCCTGCATACATATAGTCGCATGCGGCAGTCCCAGCCCACCCGTTGTTATTTCCTTCTACGGGGACAGGTTAAGGAACGTATCGCCAGACGAGCGGAACATAGCAGCGTGGATAAAAAAAGCATTGGCATCAAAGAAGCGGAATCCCGGGATACGCATACGCAAAATCAGTTTTCAGCAGTTAATCGCAGAGTTAGCATCCGAGGGGAACTTCTTTTATATCCTGCATGAAAAAGGAGGGGATATAGCACGTGTAAAGTTAAAAGAGAAACCAGTATTTGTCCTCGGCGACCACATAGGACTGCCGAGAAAGGAAGAGAAGTTTGTTGAGCGATTTGAACACGAGAAAATATCGCTTGGCACTACGTCTTATCTCGCATCGCAATGTATCACCGTGCTGCATTATGAGCTGGATAAAAAAAACCTAAACCACGAGATTTCACAAGATTAACACAAGACAAGAAAATAAGTTATTGACACTGATTAACTGACACAGATTAACCGCAGAGTTCACAGAGAGCGCAGATGATATAGGGCTAGCGGGTTAGAACGGCTACTAACACCAGATGCCCAACATCCAATTTTCTCTGCGAACTCAGCGTTCTCTGCGGTAAATTTTCTGTGTAAATCTGTGTAATCTTGTGGTTACAAAAATAAACAATGCTCCGGTCGGGATTCGAACCCGAGTCATCGGCTCGAAAGGCCGAAATGATTGGCCGAGCTACACTACCGGAGCACAATTAATTAATTTCATTTCTAAAGAAAAATAAAAAGGGAAAAGGTTCTTTGATAAACCTTCTCTGATGGTTTACATAAGAAAAGGGTTTGTTTGGATTTAGCCGAACAGCGAAGCAAGTCCTTCCATTCCAGTCTCTTCTGCTTTTTCCTCTTCTTCCTCTTTCTTTTTCTCTTCCTTTTTCGTTTTCGCTGCTTCCGGAGCTTCTGCTGCTGCTTGAGCAGGCATTGCCGCTGGTGCAGGTGCCATTGCTGCAGGTGCATAAGCAGGCTGTGCTTGAGCCATCGCCTCGTCTATGTTGACATCGCTAAGAGCGGATATCAGTGCTTTTATTCGCCCCTTATCTGATTCTGTCCCTGCTGCTTTCATTACCGCTGCTATCCCTTTCTCTGTAATCTCCTTACCGGAGTCGTGCAGGAGCAACGCAGCATATATATATTCCATTTGTTCGTTCTACCTCCTTCTCTTCTATTATTCCTTTATTCTTTAAATTAAATTATACTTATATAAAAATACGGGTATAAGTATATTTCATTGATACTGCAGGCACCATCTAAAAATATAGTGATTTATCACCGCGGAGAGCGCGAATTTAGAGGTTTAGTTTATTAGCGGTTCAGCTCGTTAGCTAAACTAAATATCCAAACCTCTAAACCGCTATCTTCCGTGTGCTCTGCGGTGAAATTTAATATCCAAGAACCAGTATCCATCCTTCAATATCTTTTCGCCATTAGCTATCCTAAATCTTATCCTGTTTTTGAACATAGGCCCATCAATAACGAATGTGTGATATTCACCAAATTCGCCACAGGGATCAATTCTTTTATGAAAACTACGTAAATCGCTTACAAATTCTTTATCTATCTTCCGTCCAAGCCACTCTTTACCCAGTAAATCGGCTTTAACGCTGACTATAATCGCCTCAAACCCAGCATCTATAAAGTCCGTTAGGATTTGCTCTGAATCGCGGTTCCAAAGCGGTAATACTAACTCGATGTCCAAATCACTGCAAATTCTATCCACTAAGTTCCTATGCGTTTCAATATGCCCAAATACCGCACCTTCTATCCCTGCACCCTCTTCATTTAGCTCGCGTACCACTCTTTTAAATTCTTTCTCGTATGACATAAAATCTACGTGAAGAATTGGAATTCCAATCGCTTGTGATTGCGCAGACAGCAATTCCCGATTTATTTCATGCGACCCGCTTCTCTTCATATCTCTAAAATTCAAGAGATATGCGACATCAAAATTACCTTCTGAAATTGCTTTATAACAGGAAAAACAACCATCCTTTCCTCCAGTCCACGAAACAACAACCTTGCCCTTCTTTGGCTTACTTGAAGTTAAAGTGGTCTCGGTTTTCATTTTCCGTGCCTATTTTCATTATGAATGTGAATGTATTTTCTAAATAGAGAAGGTTAGGGTAGAGCATAATCTGGTATGCACAGCGCACAATCTGAAGGTAATCTGGGGTAAATTGGAGAGGAATGTGCCGGTCATCTGTACGATTCGGACGTTAGTAGCTAATTCTGCATCTAAAGTAGGAAACTTCTTGCGACTACATCCAATAGTTAACTTTAAGTGTCCATGTTGATAATTGATTGGGGGACAGCCTCTCACACAGATAATTTAAATCTTTGTGATCAATTGCAAAATTAGAAGATTTCCAATTTCTATTGTGGTATTGAAAACACCATTTCGCATTTCGGGCCTCGGATCGATTATATTTCCACTATCTACGTTGTGCGCTGCTTCATTAGCTATACTGTAGAAAGCATCAAACCAACTTTTCATATGCCCATCAATTATTTTATTGGATATAAGTGTACCAGATAAATTCGGGATTTTTGGGTTTTCAGGGATTTTAAATCCATTAATTCTGCATATTTCTTTGCAAAGACCTTCTATCAATGCCCTCATGCCCCTCAACGCCCTCATATGTTCCTGTTTATTAATTTGATCATCTATGTCTTGAATTTCCATTAGAAAAATCTGAACTTTCTCCCTCTCAGAAATCATATGCATCACTTTTTCATAAAGAGGCCTCTTAGCATGTTCTTCTGATAAGTCGGGATATAGAAATTCAAACCCCTTCTTAAATTCTTCTTTGCTCGCATCTATATCTATAATTCTTATATCGGCACGCTTTTTAGCTTCATCAATACAAGCTTCAATTTTTTCATAACCGTGTCTCCCTCCACCGCTATCTAATCCTACTGCATCAGGAAAAATTAGCCAATCGACTCTGCTATCTGGTAATATCGCATATGAAAAACTCCTATAAAGATCGTCTTCGCGAATATGACGTATCCTAACAATCCAAATCCTGTCTTCCCGCGCGCTTAATATACCCGATAAAGCAATCTTAAAAAAATAGGCTGTGGGATCAGAATAACCTTCA
>CABGHH010000168.1 GCA_902158745.1 Candidatus Methanolliviera sp. GoM_asphalt | reverse complement strand
AGTGAGATCATCGATTCTATAAACCTTCTCTTGGAAAATCTGGGTAAAATCATCGACGGGATAAAGGAATCGATGCAGAAGACGGTTAAAGAATCAGAAGAAGGTTCAGAATCTGTATCCCAGATGAACTCTGGTATGCAGCAGATCTCATCTTCGGCCCAACAGATTGCCGGAGGATCGGAGAACCTCTCAAAGATAGCCGTATCGGCTCAAAGAGAGCTCAAGGCGTCGATAGAGATATTCAAGGCGCTATCGAAAGCATCAAATTTCTCGGGAGAGAAGACGAACGAGATGGTAAAGATGGCGGAGAAACTATCCGAGGAAGCGGAGAATGCGGGAACTGGAATGGAGACGATGACGAAAGAGATAGAGAGTGTAATAGAAGTGATAAACGAGTTGAACAATTCTATAAAGAGCATAGGAAAGATAAGTGGGAAGATAAGGGGTATAGCAGATCAGGTACATCTTCTTGGTTTAAATGCAGCAATTGAAGCGGCCAGAGCGGGAGAGTATGGTAGGGGATTTGCGGTCGTGGCCGATGAGATAAGAAAACTCGCAGATGGATCAAAAAGATCCACAGAGGAGATAGAGGATATGACAGAGAAGATAAAGGATTCATCTGCCAAGGTGATCTCTTCTGCAAAAGGTATGAGTAAAGTCTCGGAGGATGGCGGAATTCTGATAAGGAAAGTTTTGGGCGAGTTTATGATGATATCCGATGGGATAAAAGAGGTGAATGCCTCGATGGAAGATGTGAGGGAACGATCGGATGAGGGAATGAAAGCGATAGGAAAGGTTGCGGAGGGTATGGAAGAGGTTGCGAGCACGTCCGAGGAGATGGCTTCGTCCTCTGAGGAGACATCGGCTACCATAGAAGAACAGACATCTGCGGTGCAACAACTGAGCGATACGATGAACTCGGTAAGAGAATACGCATCAAACACGTACGCTGAGATGATAGAGAACTTCAAGGGCGAGTGAGGATAAAGATGGAGAATGAACAGAAACAATTCATCGTCTTTGATCTCGGAAAAGAAAAATATGGCGTCGAGATATTTCAGGTGAAGGAGAGATAATAAGGCCAAAAGATATGATGAGGATACCTAATGCGCCCGATTACGTTGAGGGTGTTATAAATCTGAGAGGTCAGGTGACGACGGTGATAAATCTGAGAAAGAGGCTTGGATTCCCGGATAAAGATAAAGAGAGAGAATCTGGAGAGAAGATAATAGTGGTGGAGTACGAGGAAGTCTCGATAGGGATGGTCGTGGAACGGCGTAAGAGACGTAAAATACCTTTCTTCTGAAGATATGGAGGATTTACCTCCCATGATCTCTAAAAATTTAAAGGTTAAATTAAAGTTATTCAAAATCCTCTATAATAGATCCTGAAGGACTCTTTACTGAATCGATGTAAGCCATATCCTTTTGCCATATTCATCGCATCGTAAAATTCTTTCCTCGTTGGTCTTCTGCTCAACTCTTTGTAATCCCACGCCTCACCTTCCGGTCTGTACTGATCCATTATATTGACGTAGCTATCTTTTGAGAGACCAGAGACGAATTTCAAGACCTCTTTGCTTCCCGCTAAACCATCTGGCAGGATCAGATGCCTTATTAATAGACCTCTGTACGCAATCCCATCCTCATCCATCTTCAGATCTCCAACCTGACGGTGCATCTCTTCGACGGCTTCTCTGCATCTATCAAAATAGTCGGGAGCATCCGAATATTTTTTTGCAGGTTCCTTGGAGCTATACTTTATATCTGGCATGTATATATCAACGATCCCTTCCAATAACTTTATCGTCTCCACGTTCTCGTATCCGCCACAGTTATAGACGATCGGCAGGCAAAGACCTCTCTTGATCGCATATCTGATCGATCTTGCGATCTGCGGTGTGAAATGGGTTGGAGTGACGAGATTTATGTTATGGCACCCCCTTCTCTGTAATTCAATCATCATCTCGGCCGCTCTCTCCGTGGATACCTCTCTTCCAATACCGAGATGACTGATCTCATAGTTCTGACAATATACGCAACGAAGATTACAATTTGTCAGAAAGATCGTTCCAGATCCCTCTGTGCCGACCAGAGGCTCCTCCTCTCCAAAATGTGGGCCATAACTCGACACCATGAGCTCTCTTCCAGATCTGCAAAATCCTCTCTCTCCCTTTAACCTATTTTTCCCACATCTTCTCGGGCAGAGCTCACAACTCTCGAGTATCCCGTAGAGTTCTCTTATCCTCTCATCCAGCGCTCCGCTTTCGTATAATTTGATATAGCTCGACTCGAACTTCATTTCGCGAGTATCCTTATGATGTGAAAGATAATCTCTTTAAAGAGATCTACTTCTTCCAATTGTAGCTCTCTCTCCATCGCTTTGGGAAAGTTCTTGAATCTATCATCCACGACGGGCCAAGAATTCCGTGCAAATATTTCATGGAAGAATACTCCAGTTTTCATATGTTGTGTTTATCTGATTGGATATAGAAAACATTTTCTTAAAAATGATTGAAGATCGATAAAATTAAATGATATTTATCTCTGAAAATAAATGAAATGGCCGAGATAATTGAAGATAGATCGTTAAGGAATAAGATATCCGTATTCAGGGATCGCTCCCACGCTGGCGAGCTTTTATCAGAATGGCTTGAAGATTACAGGGAGAAGGATGCATGCGTGCTGGCAATCCCGGCCGGAGGAGTACCAGTTGGAGTCGAAATCTCAAAGAGATTAAATTTACCGCTCGATCTGGCCGTCGTCAGGAAGATCCACATACCATGGAACAGGGAAGCGGGATTCGGTGCAATGGCGTGGGACGGTATCATATTACTAAACGAGGATCTCGTGAAACATTTAGAATTGAGTAAAAAAGAGATAGACGATTGCATCACCGAGGAGAGGGAAGAGATTGAAGAGAGAATGAAATTATTTGGATGCGGCAAATTCCCGGATATTGGGGGCAAGAGGGTGATACTCGTCGATGATTGGGCTGGCATCAGGATTTACGACCTTGGCGGCGGTTTATTTAGTGAGGAGAAGGAATCCAAAAGAATTGGTCGTCGCAGTTCCGACGTCCTCTCTTGTTGCTATTGAGAGAATAGAGAATCACGTAGATAAGATTATTTGTTTAAACATCAGAACGGGACCGATATTTGCGGTTGCAGACGCCTATGAGCGATGGTACGATCTCGAAGATGAAGAAGTGGTGGAGATCTTAAGATATGCCAAGAGATGAAAGAGAATTCTTTCTCCTATATTGACTTACCAATCTGATCACTCAATTTTTCCAGATCTTTGATCAGTTCCTCTTTGACCACCTTACCCATCGCTGTAAGGGCACAGTCCGAAAATCTAGTGATGGGTTGTTCTTTTTCTCCTGACGACTTCGTCGTGGGATCCCAAAAATCGAAGATTTTTGAGGACATTGAAAATTTCATTGAAAATTCTCCAGGAATAATATAAGCGAAAAGTTCCTTCAGAAATGTTTATAATTCTGAAAGAGTATATGAGCTATGACCAGAATAACCCTCAACTTACAAAACTTTTCGCAGAAAGATGCTTTAATGCAGATCTTTGAAA
>CABGHH010000167.1 GCA_902158745.1 Candidatus Methanolliviera sp. GoM_asphalt | reverse complement strand
ATCCACCAGATCTCTATCCCCCAGAAAATAGGAATCCATGCCCCATCCAACTCCCTTGATCCACGCCGGGTTATCCGTGATCTTCTTTGCCTTCTCCTCCGATGCCAAGATGATTGCGCAGGCACCGTCGGAATATGGGCAACAATTGAGTTCTCTCAATGGATAAGAGAGCATCGGAGATCTCAATACGTCATCAGCTTTTATCCTTCCCTTTTTGTGGGCGTATGGATTATTTAAAGCATTTTTGAGGTTCTTTACGGAGACTTTTGCGATCTGTTCTTCGCTGATTCCATATCTCTGCATATAATCTTGGGCCTGTATCGCGGCCGATGAAATTTCGTCAACACCGATCCAACGTTGAAATATTGGATCTGCAGAGATGTTTGTGATATTTGAGAATGGCATATCTATCTCAGAACACTTCGTATCGCTAACCACGAGTGCTGTATCGAACTGTCCAGATAGAATTCTCATATACGCGTACAAAAATCCAAAAGCCCCATCCTGTTCCACCTTGGATACCTCCTTCAGATAACCCGCGGTGGATTCGAGCGTATGGATGTTTGAACAGGCGATTCCTCTCCAATAATCCGACGATGCCTCTATCACGGTCTCGATGTCGTCCTTGGAAATTCCTACTTTCTTGATCAGTCCTTTCGTTAGTTCGTAATCCATCTCAAATATGCTTTTATCCATTGTCACCTCGGTGTGAGGAATTTGTGATACACCCACAATTGCCACGTTTCTCATACTCACCTCCTTAATTTTGTTTGTTGATATTGTTCTATTTCTCTATATACTGCTTAAATCTTTCATCCAATAAAAAGTATTGGAATGATGAGTTATATTTTTATGCACAAGGTTTGTAAAAACTCACTTGATCTTTTTCGCACCCTCTTCTCTCAATACTCTCCTCAGTATCTTACCAACCGGATTTTTTGGAATCTCTTCTATAAATTCCACGCTTTTGGGAACTTTGAAGGTGGCAAGATTCTTTTTGCAATGCTCTATCATCTCCTCCTCTGTGACTTTTCCTTTATATCCCTCCTTAAGACTGACAAATGCCCTAACAGTTTCACCTCGATATTCATCCGGTACTCCGACGACGCCCGCCTCTTTCACGGCAGAATGCCCCATCAATACACCTTCCACCTCGGCGGGAGCCAAATTATAACCAGAAGCAATTATTAGATCTTTATAGCGATCAACAAAGTACATAAAGTCTTCATCGTCCATATACCCTGCATCTCCGGTATGAAGCCATCCATCATCCAGAAAGGCGACTTTTGTCTCCTCCGGCTTATTCCAATAGCCTTTTGCGATACTGCTTCCCCTAAACATAAATTCTCCCACTGTACCACGGGGCACAATTTTACCATCTTTGTCAGCGATTTTAACCTCGCTATAGAAAGCCGGACCAATGGTTCCAGGTTTGTGCTTATTGGGCACACTCAGGACTATCTGACACATCGACTCAGTCAGCCCGTATCCATCCAAAAGATTCAAACCGGTTATCTTCTGCCATCCGTCCCTGACAGGGGGTGGTTGAGGACCTCCACAAGAAAGGGTACTTCTAAGATTGGAAAGGTTATAACTCTTAATTTCTGGGGCGTTCATCAGGCCGACGAAGAAGGTGGGTGGCGCAAATATACAGCTAACGCCATAATTCTGTATCCATTTTAAGCAGTTCTTCGCGTCAAAAAGGGGCACCAGTACAGCAGTCCCTCCACCATACAAGATAGGGAACTGTATGAGGCAATAGCCAGAGCAATGGAACATGGGCATAATTTGCAGGTTTACATCTCGTTCGGTGAAGTCGCAGATATATTTGGTGGGATGTACGCATGACCAAATGTTTTTATGAGACTCCATGACGCCCTTTGGAACACCGGTGGTCCCCGCCGTATATAGGAGCATAGCTAGATCTTCAGAAGGATCGATCTCAACTTCCATAAGCTCACCCGACGGCTCTTCTATCAATGAAAGCAGCTGATAGGTGCCTGTAATCTCTTTTTTTTCTACTTTGAATAAAGATGGGATCTCATCTTCTGTCGTGGCAAAGTCCTCGATATTAGTTACGATAATGTTTTTTACTGGAGTTTTTCCTTTGATCTCTTCTATGACGGGGAAAAAACGATCCAGCGTGATAAAGATCTTAGATCCACAATCGCTCAGCTGATACTCCAATTCTCTAGGTTTATACATCACATTACAGGGCACATGTATGGCACCAAGCTTATTTATGGCAAAAAATGCCAAGGTGTGTTGGATACAGTTGGGTAACATGACGGCAACCCGATCGCCCTTTTTGACCCCAAACTTATTTTGGAGGGCAGATGCCAATCTGTTGGATAGTTCATCCAGTTCCCCATAGGTTAATTTTCTGCCCAGACAGATCAAAGCGTCTTTATCAGGCCATTTTTTAGCACCTTCTGTCACCAAGCTATATATAGGCACGTTCGGCAATGGTGGCACAGATTTAACGCCCCATTCATCCCTAAATTTCGAATATGACTCTTTCTTTTCCATTTTTAGACCTCTTTATATCTCTCCCTCAGATCTTTCTTCAATATCTTGCCACTGGGATTCTTTGGAACCTCTTTCGTCACGAATACGTGTTTTGGAACCTTGTATCCGGCTAGATTTTCCTTGCAGAGGCCAATGATATTATCTTCCTCGATCGTCTCACCGACCTTTGGAACCACGACCGCCGTAACCGCCTCTCCCCAATATGGATCGGGAAGACCGATCACCGCGACATCTGCGATCTTGGGATGCTTGAAGATGACCGCTTCCACCTCCTAGGTGGAGACGTTCTCTCCTCCCGATTTCACGATATCCTTCTTCCTGTCGACGAAGTAGTAGTTGCCTTCCTCATCCATCATAGCGAGATCGCCTGTGTGTAACCATCCATTCTTGAATGCTTCCTTCGTCTTCTCCTCATTCTTGTAGTATCCGAGCATGACGGATGGACCCCTGGCAACTATCTCTCCGATCTCTCCGATTGGAACGTCATTCTCTTTGTCATCCACCAACTTTGTCTCAAGGGTGCACATCGGTTTTCCTATCCACCTTAGATCCTGGTTGGGAAGCTCTTCTGTCTTTTTAAATTTACCAGTGATACCGAGTGGACTAAGTTCACTTTGACCCCAATAACTCCACCACTGTATACCTGGTGCCTTTTTATTCCATGTTTCCATAGACGGTCTGTTTATAAGCGCTCCGAAGGATAGACACTTCTCTATCGAGCTGAGATCACAATCTTCAAAACCGGGAAGTTGTGTCATTCCGGCATATACGGTCGGCGGTTCAACCAGAAAGGTTACTTTATGCTTTGGGATCAATTCTAACATTTGAACGGGGTTTGGCACGTATGTCACAATATTTGTCCCACCATTGAAATTGAATGCCGTCAAGATTATTATTCCTCCTACATGGTAGAGTGGTATGGTCGACAAATATACATCCTCTGTCCTCATGTCTGCGTCAAGGAAGAAAGAAGTTATCGCCGAGTAATAGTTTCTGTGTGTATTCATCACGCCCTTTGGCGCCGCTTCGGTTCCACTCGTGTATATAAGTGTGGCTATATCCTGGTCATCTATCTCCACCTCCGGCTCCGTATCGACATATTTTTCAGCATACAGTTCATCAAAATCAAGCCACCCT
>CABGHH010000166.1:780-3669 GCA_902158745.1 Candidatus Methanolliviera sp. GoM_asphalt | reverse complement strand
TATCTTATCAACATTCGACAGATATTTATCGTTTGGTGAAGATAAAAGGAGGCATGCCAAGTTTGAGAAGTTTGATAAGATGGTGCGATGCCGGATAAGGTACACGAAGTAGCTTTTTAAGCTTAAGGGGGATCAAAGTGCCAAGATATGAACGATATCATATCGATGTGAAAGGACGGATGAGATGAGAGTGATACTCCATCTCGATATGGATAGCTTCTTTTCGGCGATCGAGGTGAGAGAAGATCCTAATTTGAAGGGGTTGCCGGTGATAGTGGGGAAGGAGATCGAGGCGGAAGAAAAGGAGGGCGAGAGAAGAATAAGGGGGGTCGTGAGTACCTGCTCCTACGAGGCGAGGGAATATGGGATTCATTCGGGGATGGCGATCTCAAGGGCATACGAACTATGTCCGGATGCAAAATTTCTTCCAGTTAATAGAGCATTATACGAAAAGGTATCAAAGGAGATAATGGAGATAGTGAAGAGATACGCGGATAAATTTGAGCAGGTGAGCATTGACGAGGCTTTTCTCGACGTCAGTACAAAGGTAAAGGATTGGAACGAGGCGAGAGGATATGCGTATAAAATAAAGAAAGAGACAGTGAATAAGGAGGGATTAACGTGTTCGATCGGCGCGGCTCCCAACAAGATGGTAGCCAAGATTGCATCAGATTTTGCAAAACCCGATGGTCTGACGGTCGTGGAGGAGGCAAAGGTAAAGATGTTTTTAGATCCTTTACCCGTAGGAAAGATCCCTGGTGTGGGGCCAAAAACAGAAAAGATATTGAGTGGGATGGGGATCGAGCGGATAGGGCAACTTGCGGAGTATGACACACAGGAGCTCTTTAAGAAGTTTGGGAGATATGGAAGAAGGCTTTATCTGGTTTCGAAAGGAATCGATGAGAGCGAGATCAAAGAGAAGCGGGAGAGAAAATCTTTAGGGAGGGAGAGAACCTTCGCCAAAGATACGAAAGATCCCAAATTAATAAATACTCACATCGATGATCTGGCATCGAAGGTCTACGAAGCGCTTAAGGAAGGAGGGTTTCTTTTCAGGACGATCTCGGTGAAGGTCAAGTTCGAGGATTTTGCAGTACATACAAGGAGTAAAACCATCAAAGCATTTTATTCTGATCTATACACGCTTAAAAAAGTATCAAAGGATCTGATGGAAGAATTTGTTGGCGAAAAGAATAAAAAAATAAGATTGGTGGGGGTGAGAGTATCAAATTTGGCGGTGATTGGTGAGAGAGGTATGGTCCAGCGGAGTTTGTATGAATTTTGACGTAAAGGATGTTTTTATAACTGTGTTATTCTAAATCCCGCCACGTTATCCCTAATTTCAATCCCATTATGGTCTGATTTTAACCCGCAGGAATGACGACAAGGGGGGTGCGTAGGAAAAACAAAGCAGTCCCTGCGGATTTTAAGCAGGGGGCGAGGTTTATGCAAAAAACAAATAGTGTTTTTCCCGTTTTCTGATAAAGGCGAGTTAAAATCTTTTTTGGTATACATGACAGTAAGGCCTACTCTTATTTTTTTATAATAATCCTGGTGGTACTCTTCAGCTCTCCAGAATGTATCAGATGGCATTAGTCTTGTAACAACTGTATAACCTTTAGTTTCAAGTATCTCTATCAACTTTTTGGCAATCTCTTTCTCACTATCGTTATTATAAAATATAGCAGAGGTATATTGTTCGCCAATATCTGGACCCTGTCCATTAGCCTGCTCTGGGTCATGAATTTCAAAAAAGAGTTTAGCCAGTGTTTCATAACTTACTTTAGATGGATTATATGTAACTTCAACAACTTCAAGGTGTCCAGTATTTTTATAACACACATCTTGATATGAAGGGTTTTCCTGAGTGCCCCCCATATAACCTGAGATTGCTGATATCACCCCCTCTTTTTGTTCAAAGTGATATTCTACACCCCAGAAACAACCTCCCGCAAAGTAGGCTTTTTCACTCTGTGTAGCATTTGTTTCTTCTACAAATTTCAAAGATATGGAATTAACGCAATGCCTTACATCCTTTTCTGTCAGTTTTTCTCCCGTAAAAATATGGCCCAAATGCGCCCCACAGTTTGCGCAAAGTATCTCTGTTCTTATCCCATCAACATCCATTTCCCTTCTGATTTTTCCTTTAATTTCATCATCAAAACTTGGCCAACCACAAGTCGATGAAAACTTATCTTGTGAACGGTAAAGTGGCGCATCACATCTTTTACAGTGATAAGTTCCATTTTTAAAAAAGTTGTTATATTTTCCGCTAAACGGTCTCTCTGTACCTTTATGAATAATTACTCTCTCCTCCTCTGCTGAAAGTTCATTATAAAGATTCTTGCCCATATTAACCTCCTTGCTGTTTGCCAGTAATATTAGCAATAGACCTATGAATATAATCATTAATCTGTTTTTCTCCACAATTATACTATGGCACTGGATACCTCCGGCGTGGATATTTAGCAGGGATCTAGTACTACTATTTCAATCCCACTATGGTCTGATTTTAACTCACATTGCAATATATATATATATCTCCAACCTGCACATCATTTTCTAGCTATTCTCCTCCTGTTATATCGGTAAATACCCTACGATACCTATTCATCTCCTTCATACATTTAAGAACCTCATTCGGTTTGATCATTCCCTCCTCTGTTATTATCCCTGTTATCAGGTCTGGCAGAATCAGATCGAAACCCTCTTCCAGCTCTATTTCGAGATGATCTCTAAGATCAAATTTGCTTATCTCACAGAGTGAGTATACCAAAACATTCATCTCTTTTGCCGCCAATGCGAGCTTGTTCGTTGGGGCACCGTTAATGAGTGAACCATCGGCCAGTATGCTATCGGCGCCGACCAAGACCTTCTTCACCCTCGATA
>CABGHH010000166.1:0-770 GCA_902158745.1 Candidatus Methanolliviera sp. GoM_asphalt | reverse complement strand
CGTTCGTATACCATACTTTTCAAGTTCGTCTGCCGTGATTTTTCCATATCTTCTTCCGCCAGAGCCGATCGACTCGGCGATCAGAACCTTGAAGGATCTTTTCTTATTCTTGGCCATCTCAAACGTCTGGCATACCGTCGAACTATAACTGCAGGTCATGATCCCGTCTCCTTCTTCGATCAAATCCGCCCCCATCTCGACAACTTTGAGCGTAGCTCGTTTTGAATCCCTCACGATCTCGTCAGCTTTAGCAACGGTGAAATCCTTCAGCAAGCTTAATTCTTTCTCCTCTTTGGATCGCTCGGAAACCTCATAAACGAGACGAGAGACGCAGTTGGTTACTGATGCCATAGAGGGTCTGCTCGTCATCAATTCTTTCGCAAGTCTAATCAATTCTGCCAAAAATCCGTCTATGGTGGATGACTCGGTCTCTTCAACCGCCAGTCTCATCACCTCGACAGCACTTCTGGAGAGCCAGCTTGCTCCGTGCAGTTTATCGATTCTGATATCCTCGAGGATCGAGGAGATCTTATTCATTTCACTCGCTCCCATGTCTCATATAGCTGTGGCACCGTTTCGTAGATCTTCATCTCCTCCGGATTTATCCATTTAAGTTCGGTATGTTCCCAATCGATCTCGATCTTTTCGGGTCTTGTCAAATGAAAGCGAAAGGAATGGACGACCCACCTCTTTCCCAGTTTCTCGTCGATGACGTTTAAGGGTTCACCTTCCATCAGTAACCGTATATCATCTTCGTTTAACCCTAACTC
>CABGHH010000165.1 GCA_902158745.1 Candidatus Methanolliviera sp. GoM_asphalt | reverse complement strand
TCTCCAAATGGAGATTCATATAATCGTCAACACTTCTGAGTACTCCCTCGAGAACGTATTTCCCCCTCTTCATCTCCACTTGAATCTTCTTATTAACCCAAGACTGCACTTTTTTTGATGGTAACATCGCCAAAAACCCCACCTCCTTTTTTTCCTGTTATATGTTATCTATTTACCTAAACCCTTACTTCTCTTTCAAGGTTCAAAAGCTTTTTCTTAATTTCTACCCCATATTTATAGCCCCCTATATTATTCTTACCGATTACCCTATGACAGGGGATCACGAGGGGCGTTCTATTTTTTGAAAGTGCATTCCCAACGGCTCTTGCACCTCTTATATTTCCTTTGTTTCCAAAAACCCGGCCGGCCAGATCGGAATAAAAAATTTCTTTCCCAAAAGGTATCTTCCTCACCTCCTCCAAAACTCTCCATTCAAAATCCGTGTAAAATGATGAATTCACCTCATATTTGGAAAAATCCGGGTCATCTCCTTCTAAATAACCTTTTAGATCCTGCAAGATGGAATCTGCTAATCTACCGTCTTTCCCCCTCCAATGATGATCGGATAATGAGACCGCTTCTACCTTGTCGCATCGGCATCTCACGCACACGTAAAGATTTAGAAGATCAGAACAAAAAGAATCACACGCATCTATCTTTTGCATACCACATCCACTCCAGCCTCTTCAAGATATTCTATGCCCCTTTTATCTGGATAATTCTCTGAATAGACCACCCTTTTTATGTGGGCATTTATGAGCATCTTCGCGCAGAGGCTACACGGTTGATGCGTGCAGTAAAGTGTCGCCCCTTCGGTGCTTATGCCGTGAAGGGCAGCTTGAATTATTGCATTCTGTTCTGCGTGCACCCCTCTGCATATCTCCTGATTCTCTCCGGAAGGAATGTTATTCTCATCTCTCAAACAGCCTATATCTAAACAATGGGGAAGACCGCTCGGGGCACCGTTATATCCCGTGGTGAGAATCCTCTGATCTCTAACGATGACGGCACCCACATGATTTCTAAGACAGGTAGATCGCTTGGCAACAACTTTGGCAATCTCCATGAAATATTCATCTATACCTGGTCGTGCTGAATTGTGAAGAATATTTGACATTTGAAAATCTCCGATTTTCAAGTGCTCAAAAATCCAAAGGATTTTTGGCATAGCACAAATCAAAGATTTGTGCCTATTTGCAAATTAAAGATTTGCAACCATACACTATTCTAAATCTATTCTTCTTTTCCTCATATAAAACTTATCTCCTTAAGAATATTATACAATTCCGAGAATGAGAAAAAATTTATACCATATCCAATAAAAAGGAAAATAGGTAATAATGAGGATGAAAAAAGAGAGAGGAAGATAAAGATGAAACTGGAGGATTTGAGACATGGAACCGAGCTGTTGAAACGCGGTTTTGCCAAGATGCAGAAGGGTGGCGTCATAATGGACGTCATAAATGTGGAGCAGGCTATGATAGCGGAAGATGCCGGAGCGGTTGCGGTGATGGCGTTACATGCAGTTCCAGCAGATATCCGTAAGATGGGTGGTGTGGCAAGGATGGCGGATCCAGCGATCATCGAGGCGATCATGGATGCACTCACGATTCCTGTGATGGCAAAGGTGAGGATAGGGCATTTCGTAGAGGCGGAGATACTCGAGGCGTTGGGTGTCGATATGATCGACGAATCGGAGGTACTAACGCCCGTGGATGAGCACCATATCGACAAAAGGGGATTTAATATCCCATTCGTCTGTGGCGCGAGGGATCTTGGAGAGGCGCTCAGAAGAATAGACGAAGGCGCTGCGATGGTCAGAACAAAAGGTGAGGCGGGAACAGGAGACGTGAAAGAGGCGGTGAGGCATATGAAGATCATACTGGGGGAGATAAGATCACTTAAAGGGAAAGATGAGGAGGAGTTACACGATGCTGCAAAGAGATTGGTCTCCCCTTATGAGATCGTTTTCGAGACCGCCAGGTTACAGAGACTGCCCGTGGTAAATTTTGCGGCTGGTGGTATTGCAACACCTGCAGATGCCGCCTTGATGATGAAACTCGGGGCAGACGGTATCTTCGTTGGTTCGGGGATATTTAAGTCGGAAGATCCTCAAAATATGGCAAATGCCATTGTAGAAGCAGTAAATAATTATGATAACCCGTCTAAGCTTGCCGAGATCTCCAAGGGATTGGGCGGAGCGATGAAGGGAATCGATGTGGGAACGCTTCCGAGTGGAGAGATGCTGCAAACGAGGGGGATGTAAAAGGAGTGAGGATAGGCGTCATATCGATACAGGGAAATGTAAGTGAACATATAGACGCGTTTAGAAAGGTCTTTGATGGTGAAGTGATGCGGGTACAGAATCGTGGCGATGCGAGATGCTGTGACGGCTTGGTTATCCCGGGAGGTGAAAGTACCACCATCGGGAGGGCATTGGAGATGAAAGGTATGAGGGATGAGATAAAAAAGCTTGGAGAAGATGGAACTCCGATGATGGGAACCTGCGCAGGTCTGATTTTACTATCAAAAGAGGTTTATGTAGAGGAAAGAAGTGATCTGCTCGGACTATTGGGTGTGACCATTGAAAGAAATGCTTACGGAAGACAGAGAGAGTCTTTTGAGGCTGAAATATGCGCGGATTCAATCGGGAAAGCTCCGTTCAATGCCGTATTCATCAGAGCTCCCTTGATAAGAGGAGTTGACAACGGGGTGAAGGTCCTGGCTGAATACGATGGAAGACCTGTGGCGGTCAGAGAGAAAAATATTCTTGGCTTGAGTTTTCATCCGGAGCTATCCGAAGATTTGAGGTTTCAAAAGCTCTTTTTAAAGATGGTGAAGGGTTAAAAAAAAAGCGGTAGAGAACTATAATTATTGTAGCCAAATATTCAACAACTAAAGGAGAGAAGTTCATAAGAAAATCTTTGCAATATTAGAGATGTTTCTATGTAAAACCCTCTCATCCTTCGTTATTCCCTTCTCCATGATGGATACAGGCGATGGCAATCGGTGGGCCATTGGCGGAACTTTGCAGAGGACTGGCGACATTTCTCGGTTGTGCGGTGGTGTGATATCTCAGATCTCATCCAGTTCTTTTATATTCTCCAATTTGTGCACTCTGCCAATCTTTACATCTTCCTTTGACCCTTTCAAACTCTTTTCCTCCTTATATTTTCATATGTTTCAGTTTTTCATCAAGTTGTTCTATCTGTTTATAACTCTTTGGTGAGAAGATAACTTCAAAGTGATCATTTGAAAACTTCACTTATTCGATAGTAATTACCCTTCTCCTTCTCGTTTGTTGCCTCTAAAATATCTTCCATATCTTCTTCTGTTAACATCTTATCCCTATTTAGTATCTTTACCACCATGATGTCAGATTCTATTTTGACAGGTTTTACAATCCTCAGGGTACCCTTTTCATATATCGCTTCTATTCTTTCCATTTTTTCTCCTTCAATATCTCTCATCTTCTTTTATTTTCTCATCTCTTCTAAGGCTTTTGCCATCGTTTCTGCGCATCCTTTTGGAGGTTCTCCTTTTATTCTTTCAATTTCTGGAGCTAATACTGGGCCTGATCTATCACATCATGTTTAGGGACCAAAATATAGATACGCCGCCACATCAGATAACACAGTATATCCGCTATGGGCTTACGCCCTTGCCCTTCGGGACATTGCTCCCT
>CABGHH010000164.1 GCA_902158745.1 Candidatus Methanolliviera sp. GoM_asphalt | reverse complement strand
GGGAGGAGATAGAACGCTCTTTGAAGAAGGTTATAGAAAATGTCACTTAAATAATTTAAACAGGATGTGTATATAAAATGGGATCGGAAAAATTGGAAGGTCTTTCGACAGCACAGATGGAGAATTTAATAGAGACTATGATGTGGTTCTGGGGGAATCTTCACCAGAGGTGGAGATCTGCCGTAGAGGATGAATATGGGCTTGATGCCGCATGTAAATTGGAACTTAAATTAATCGGCGATGTTGGAAGATCACACGCGAAAAGAATTAAAAAGATTTTTAACATAGGAGAAGGTATCCCTGGGTTCGTTAATGCATTTAGGTTTGTCCCGGAAAATTTTGTGGAGGAATTTGAAGTTTTGGAACAGACGGAGAAACATGTGGTGCTTTGCAATCCATCGTGCTCCGCACAAAAAGCAAGAATTAAATGGGGTAAGAGTGAATTTCCGTGCAAAGAACCGGGAATACTTTACTTCACAAATTTTGCCCGCGAAATCGACTCTGATGCCAAATTGAGCTGCATTGTGTGCCCCCCGGATGATCACCCGGATGACTGTTATTGCAAATGGAGATTAGAGATTCCATAATTGTAATATAGGAAGATCAGTGCTGTAAATCAACGGCATAGAAAATTATTTTAACGATCCTTAATTATTCGCCGTTGCCGGGGTGGCCTAGCTGGTTAGGGCGTCAGACTCATAGGGTGCTTGTGTGTGGAAGAGACGCCTGGGATATCTGAAGGTCGCGGGCTCGAATCCCGCCCCCGGCACTTATTATGGGGTATTTACAGAGTACTATACAAAAATATGCGGGTGTTTCCAAAGATCAGGTTTTTGATCTTTGAGCGAGAACAAGCCCATTTTTCTATCTTGATGGTCATCGAAGATCATGAAGAGAAATCAAAGACGGATTTTTGCCTCGCTTTACCACTCTTATCTTCTATCACCTTCTTTTTTACGTTTTCATCGTGTTTTATCTCCTCTTTTAATATATTATTGATAATTTCACTTTTGATACCAGAAATAAGCACTAATTCTTCTTCTTTTAGGTTTAGTTCCTTTTTAATACCTACTAACGTATGTTTGTCCATGCACAGCCTTTTTATATATGGCAGAGCATCCATCTTAGCCTTTTTCATTGAGATATTATACCTTTTTGATACTTTGTAACAAACCTCGTTTCCAATCTTCTTCGATTTCTTTGCTCTACCAAGTATATTCCACCTGGACGGACTGGAGTAGTCTATATCTTCATACCTTTTGTTTTTTGGGAGTTGAACACCTGTAGTCATCAGATCCACCGCATAACGCCATAACCCATAATTTTGATTTGAATATACCCTTCCCATGTACAAATCTGCTCGTGATAGGCAATCTAAAGCTAAAATAAGGTCATTTCCCCAATAAGCTTTGAATAGATTCTCATTTATCCACTGTATCAAATCTTCGGGCGTTTCATCCAGATTGATCACCATCTTTAAGAGAGGTTTCGGATCATCATTCCTAAAGATGGCGTTTAAGAAGTGAGATCTATCTCTTCTATTATTCATCCCAAAGAAAACATCCCTTCCATAAACGGAGACGTCCTCGACGCCTATATGAGTCTTTCCAATAGATATAGCCTGTAAATCATTTATAGCGGCTCTTAAATCCCTATTTTTATCCGAAATTCTCTTTATTGCGTCATCGTCGAACGTGATATTCTCTCTTTCACATATATCCATTAAAACTTTTGAGGTGAAAGATTTTTTTATCTGCTCAAATTTTATCTTCTTGCACCGATTCCTGATACCTATAGGAATTTTAGAGAGGTTATTAGCTACCAATACGACTGGGTGCCTTGTTCCCATTATTATCTCCCCTATTGCCTTGGCTCCACCCCTATCAGCGTTTCCATGCAAATTATCTGCCTCATCCAAGAGTATTATCTTTTTTTTACCCTCCAAAGAAGAAGTTTTTGAGGTAGAACCCGCCATCCTCTTGATAACTTTGTATGTTCTTTGATCGCTTGCGTTTAGCTCGATTACATCGTATTTATGCTCTTCTTCTCCTGCAAGTGCATAGACACAAGATGTTTTTCCGACTCCTGGAGGACCATATAGAATTGATGCTTTTTTGACCCTCCCACCTCCAAAATCTTTTATCCATCTCTTAAAATGCTCTACTGCTCTCTCGTTTCCGACGATCTCTTTTATCGTTTTTGGCCTATATTTTTCTGTCCAGTCTATAATCATCCAATATGGAATGAGGATGAACAAAATTTATATTTAACGGTTTTTAAAATAGAGATCGACGATGAGTGCAAATTTTCGATTTGCACACTTGAAAATCGGAGATTTTCGAATGAATCTAAAAGATTTGCTACATAAAATAAGAGAGTTTGACGGTGTCAAGAGGAAGAGCGATATAGGTCACATTGTAGAGGGGTTCGAAGAGAAAGAGGATTTTGTGATAGCTTCTTTTGGAGAAGACGCCGCAGTCCTCGATTTTGGGGATGATATCATTCTCATGTCAGCGGATGGTATATGGGAAAAGATGATAGACGCCGATCCATACTGGGCAGGCTATTGCTCCATACTCGTAAACATTCACGACATCTGTGCGATGGGAGGAACTCCCCTTGCAATGGTGAACATTCTCGCAATGAAGTCCAAAGAATTTTGCATGGAAGCTTTAAAAGGCATGCAGGACGCGATAAAGAAGTTCAAAGTACCGATCGTCGGAGGACACCTCCACCCAAACACTTCATACAATTCATTGGGTATCACCATCGTAGGAAGAGCAGAGAAAGATTCTGTGATCTATAGCCACACGGCAAACGTCGGCGAAGATGTCGTCGTGGGCGTGGATTTGAATGGCAGAATTTATCCCACATGTAGCCTATGTTGGGATAGCGTCACTTTAAAAGATGGGGAGACGTTGAAGAGACAGATGGAATCCATGAGAATATTGGGAAGAAGAAAACTTGTGACGGCGGGAAAAGATTTGAGTAATCCTGGAATGCTTGGAACACTCGGCATGCTTCTTGAGGTCAGTGGGGTCGGGGCAATCGTAGATATAAATGATATACCCATACCTGATGGGTTAGAGATGGAACAATGGCTCAAGATGTATCCGGGGATGGGGTTTGTGGTAACCTGCAAAAAGAAGGATACAGCAGAAGTGATAGCTGTCTTTAAAGACCATCTACTCGACGCAAAAAGAATTGGTGAGATAATCGAAGAGAGGAAACTCATCGTGCAAGATGGCGAAGAGAAGGAGGTTCTATTTGACTTTGAGAAAGGGGGGATAACCGGGATAAAGGCAAAAAAGTAGGTCTCTTTTTAAGATGAATATCTACTAAAAGATCTACAACTTTTCCTCCTTATATACCTTTGCCAGCTCGGCGTAACCTAATGTAGCTGCTCCGTCAATCCATACCGACTGTTTTTGTGAGACTTTCCCTTTAATCTGTGCTGGAACGCCGGCAACGAAAGATTCGCTTGGAATTTTCATGCCATCAAGAACGACCGCACCCCCGGCGATGATACAGCGATCGCCGATCTCAACATTATGCAAGACGGTGGCACCCATACCGATCAATACGTTATCTCCAACCTTCTCGGCGTGAACCATTGCAGAGTGTCCAATTATTACATTATCTCCGATCGTCATCGGTGTAAAACCTCCGTGAAGTACAACATTGTCCTCGATATGGGTATTCTCACCGATCTTCACCTGGTTAAAATCTGCCCTTATC
>CABGHH010000163.1 GCA_902158745.1 Candidatus Methanolliviera sp. GoM_asphalt | reverse complement strand
ATCAGAATCTTAATTTTAATGGAGAGGAGTCTGTTCATCTCTCTTCGTATCCACGGGTAAGATACGAAATCATAGACGATGATCTCGAAAGATATATGGATCATATAAGAGATATCGTAGAATCTGCGGCAAATGCGAGAGAGAAGGCAAAGAGAAAGCTTAGATGGCCAGTAAAAAGGTTGATAATATCTCCAGACGAAGAAGAGAGTGTGGCGGCAGTAAAAAGACTGGAGAGTATATTAAAAGTTCAGACAAACACAAAGGCGGTTGAATTACTAGCTGTGGGAGAAAGACTGGAAGAGAGCAAAGATATCGTCTCCTCAAGTTTTAACGGAGGAATAGTTTATCTCGATATCGAACTGACGGAAGAGATAATGGCGGAGGGATATGCAAGGGAGATTATCAGAAGGATCCAACAGATGCGGAAAGATCTGGATCTAAATGTAGAAGATTTTATAGAGGTCTCGATCGAATCGGACGGCGAGATCTTAAGATACGTAAAGGATAAAGAAGAGCTCATATCTAACGAGGTTCGGGCGTCTCGTATAACGTATGGGAAGGCAATTGGAGATCTGGTTAAGACATGGAATATAATGGAAGAACGTGTTATGATCGGAATTTAGGTAAAATCAAGAATAGAAGATGATCAAATGGATTTCTCCACGTGGAAGCCGATTTATGAAGAGATATTGAAAGATTTCGGTTTTAGCAGGGCAGAAGACGAGAGAAGTGCATCTATCTTATCGGGACTTTTGCGAGATCTTGATATAAAAAGGGCGTACGAGAAGATAAAACTGACGATAGAAGGTAGAAGGGTTATTGTATGTGGAAAAGCACATACACTAATAGAGGAATTGAAAAAAGAAGACTTAAAGGAAAGAACAATAATATCTGCTGATGGGGCAACTTCCTCTCTCACGTCGATCGGGATCGTTCCCAATATAATCGTCACCGATCTGGATGGAGACGTGGAAGATCTCTTAAAGGCGAATAAATCAGGCTCTTTAGTTGTGATACATGCGCATGGGGATAATATAGATAAGATAAAAAGATACGCTTCCAAATTTAGGAATGCCATCGGAACGACACAAGCAAGACCGTTCGATAGGATATATAACTTCGGCGGTTTCACGGATGGGGACAGATGCGTCTTTTTGGCAAGGCATTTCAACGCAAAGGAGATAAAATTGGTCGGTTTCTACTTTGATGACCCGAGCGTGAGTGATAGAAAGAGGAAGAAGCTTAAGTGGGCGGAGAGACTTTTAGAGATGGAAAAAATATAAATAATGGGAAACATTTCTATAAAGATAAGTTAGGAGGTATAGTTGAAATGACTGAAGAAGGATGGGAAGAAAAGATCGATGTAAATAACGTTTTTAAATTGCAACCGGCGAGGCCAGTTACCTCTTTCGGTGTAGGCGCCATCAAAAGTATTGATGAGACATTAAAGGAACTAAAGAAAAAAGATATCGACAAACTCTTGGTTGTTACAGGCAGTGCCGGTTATAAAAACTCTGGTGCTTGGGATCCCATCGAGCAAGCCTTAAAAGAGAATGACATAGAATATTCTCTTTATAATAAAGTTAGACCAAACCCGACATATACTATCTGTGATGAAGCGGCTGACATCGGAAAGAATTTGGGAGCAAAGGCGACGATGGGCATAGGCGGTGGAAGTCCGATAGATGTAGCGAAAACAGTTGCTGTTCTTTTAGAATATCCGGATAAGAAGGCAAAACAATTTTATGAGGAAGGCGTTGTTATAGAAAAAGCCGTTCCTATTATAGCCATCAATACGACGCATGGCACCGGAACTGAGGTTGATTCATTCGCAGTGGCTCAATCAGACGGATTATGTAAACCAGCGATAATCTCTCCAAATATCTATCCGACCTATTCGATCGAGGATCCGTCGTTGACAAGATCCCTTTCACCAGAACAGACGATTGCAACGAGCGTGGATGCAATGAACCATGTTACAGAATCGGCGACGACCATGATAACCAATCCATATTCAATCTCTCTGGCAAAGGAAACCGTAAGATTGACCGTAAAATATCTACCGATGGCAATAGCCGAGCCGAATAATATTACAGCGAGATATTGGTTGATGTATGCCTCGGCAATCGCGGGAATTTCATTTGACATCGGCTTCCTTCACATTACGCACGTGATGGAACACGCGATGAGTGCACTTAATCCAAAGGTTATACACGGAATAGGGCTTGGTATTCTCTTACCATCAGTGATTAAATCCATCTATCCAGCGGTTCCAGAGGTTTTATCAGCGATATATAATCCAATCATCCCAGAGCTTAAAGGAGTTCCAGGAGAAGCTGAATATGTGGCTAAGAAGGTTGAAGAATGGCTCTTTGGCATAGGTTTAACTCAAAAATTAAA
The DNA here is from genome assembly GCA_902158745.1 of Candidatus Methanolliviera sp. GoM_asphalt. Classification (GTDB taxonomy): domain Archaea; phylum Halobacteriota; class Methanoliparia; order Methanoliparales; family Methanoliparaceae; genus Methanolliviera. Next base: position 1,344 of record CABGHH010000163.1, on the reverse strand, counting down.
TGAGTATTTTACGAAAGATGACATACCAAAACTTACCGAGACAGCATTAAATCCACTGCTTGGTATGATGCTTGCGATAGCTCCAATTAATGTAACGGAAGAGGTGATAAAGAAGATATATGAAGATTCGCTTGCCCCCATGAGCAAATGATCGGGTCAAGACAGTTTTTGTAAAAGAGAGTAATCCAGGTGAATGGATGAAGGAGGTGAATAAAAGATGAGATTAAAAGCGACATTCATGGCCATGTTGCCAGAATCAGATCCGAAGAGGCACATAGCAACTGTTAGTACACCAGTAGCAGAACTCACGGTTGTATGCGTTAAAGATATCGAAGAAGCGGTGAAAATAAGCAAAGAGTTAGTTGAGAAAGGTATAAAGGCGATTGAGCTCTGCTCTGCTTTTGGGAATACTGAGGTCGCGAGAATTTCTGAGGCTGTCGGCAAAGATGTAATCGTGGGTACCGTCAGATTCGACCTTGAAAATTCAGCGAAGTTTATGAAGCTTGCCGGGTTATAAAGACAAAAACATTTGAAAATTTACAAAAGTGGCGATATAGAGAAAGTTTTTAAGTTAATATAATGAAAAAAAGTTGTATGCGGGCGATAATAGATGGGGTGGATTAGTCTGGCAGAGTATCAAACACTCTATGAACTACTCAATAAAGGATCCCGAAAGTTTCTGGGACGATCTTGCTGAAGAATCTATGGTTGACATATATTGGTTCAAGAAATAGGATAAGATTTTCAAGCGAGAGTATCCTTGATTCAAATGGTTTGTTGGGGGGCTTACGAATGCGGGATACAATTGTGTAGATTACAAGCAGAGATATTCCGATAAGACAGCCTACATATACGAGATGCCAGAGATAGGGATCTTGCGGAAGATCACTTATGGCAAGCTCTTTGACCTCGTGAAAAAATATTCTGCATCTCTTAGAGGTTGTGGCATAACCAAAGGGGATAGAGTATTGCTTTATTTGCCTACTACGATTGAAGCTATCGCCCTACTTCAGGCATGTGCCAGAATAGGCGTGATCTCCACAACAGTCTTCGCAGGATACTCGCCCAAGGCTATAGCTGATAGGATAGAACTAACTACGCCCAAATTGATCTTTACCCAGGATTTTTCCGTTAGACGAGGCAAAATCCTTGCGTTGAAGAGCAATATAGATCAAGCGCTCGGTATGCTCCCGCGTGCTGTAAGGGATCAAGTGAATTTCATAGTGGTTAAGAGACAACTTCCAGAGAAACAGCTTCTCATGAAACCAGAGAGAGATATATGGTTGGAAGAGTTTGAGCAGAAAGGAGGAGAATATAGCAGCGATTTCGAACAACTTGAATCTA
>CABGHH010000162.1 GCA_902158745.1 Candidatus Methanolliviera sp. GoM_asphalt | reverse complement strand
TAATTCCTCTTCTTCTACTATTTTTCTCTCTTCCTCTACCTTCTCCGCCGTAACTATCCTCGATAGATCCGGTCTTTCCCGTTCTTTGCCCTTTATCGCCTCTATTCCATCCTCCCAACTCTTGCTCCACGGGTATCTTTTTTGAATCTCTGTGTGTTTTACGTCATCTCGTCTCACGTCGATGGCGTTTACCCAGCATGCCTCTTCGCATGCCCCGCAATAGATGCAATAATCCTCATTGACTCCAACCTTCTCCTCCTTATCCGGTGAGACGTACCACGCCTTGTTCGGGCAGATGTTTATACATGCGTGGCATCCGATCGGGTCGCACCTACTGAGGTGGTTCTTTATAAGTTTTATAGCCCCCTCCATAGGTTTTTCCACTTTTATCGCATCATAAGGGCAAATTTCCTGACATTTTCCACATTTTGTACATTTTTCCTCATCTATCTCTATCTCTCCTTTTAATCTAACCCTGATAGCCACCTTTGCCATGGATATAACTTTTATCGCTTCTTCTGGGCATAGATCTACGCACAATCCGCAGTAATCGCATTTATCTTCATCGATGAGGAGATCCTCATAAGGTCGCAGATCTAAAGGAGTGGGTGTTTTTTCAAGAAGAAAAAAAGCATCACAGAATTCTGCGCAAATTCCGCAGAAATTGCACTTGTCTCTATCAACTATTATCTCTCCTCTAGCCATTTTTCTATAAAGGACCAAATCTTCTTTCTTTGGCATATCAAACGTTACCTTTATCGCATCCGAATCGCAGACCCTCTCACAAAGTTTGCACGGAAGGCATTTGGAATCGTTCACCTCGATGGAAGATTGAAGGTGTGGATAATCCTCAGAAATATCGTCCAGCTTTATCGCATTGTATGGACAGAAAGCGGCGCACATCCCGCAAAAACTGCATTTATGCTCGTCTATCATTATTGGAGGAGCGTCCATTCCTGTTGCTATCTCAAATATCGGACCCAAGCTTATGGCAGAAGTTGGACAGAGATCAACACAGATAGAACAACCACAACATTTATCATAGTCAAATACGAGCCTCTTCTCTCTCTCACCCACCGTCGCTCTGTATATAAACTTTTTACCCTTCAGTTCCGTTTTTACGTCCATATCTATCGTTAATCTTTAATTTTTTAGGAAAATTCACTTCCAAAAGGCCCAAGAGAGATCAATTCCTCGGTAAAATCTTTCACCTCTTTTGCTATCTTCTCTCCTTCGCTTGCCGATGCCCAGATTGTCCTCAACCTCCTTCCATCAATTCCTATCTCTTCCAAGATGCCTTTCAAGATATTCATCCTATTGGCTGCACCGTAGTTTCCAAATCGATAGTGGCACTCCCCCATCTTACACCCCCCTATTAGTACACCATCCGCACCCTTCTCGAGAGCCATAAGAACGAATTTTGGTTTGACCATTCCAGCGCAGATAACCCTAATTATCCTTATATTTGTGGGATAGGATATCTTCTGCGTTCCTGCCAGATCTGCGGCCGTATAACAACACCAATTACAGAAGAATGCGATGATGAGCGGATATTCCTTCTTCTCCGAAAGGGCGGCATCTATCTGACTCGTGATCTGCTCGTCTGAAAAATTTGTCAGGTAGATCGCATCGTTAGGGCAAGCCGCAACACACGATCCACACCCATGGCATCCTATCTCATCTATAACCGCCTTTTTGCTGACCACCTTTATGTTATTGAATTTACAGATATCTACGCATAAACCACAGCCATCACATCTATCGGGAATCAAAATGGCTCTCAGAGGATCCACTCCTGTTTCTCCTCTTACCAATAATCCCATAACCTTTGATGCAGCGGCTAAACCCTGTGAGATGGAATCTGGAATCTCTTTTGGGCCAGTTGCACATCCAGCTATATAGATGCCCTCTGTATGGGCATCCACCGGTCTCATCTTCGGATGTACGACGGAGAAGAATCCATCAGGATTCTCGGTCAATCCCATAATTTTGCCTAGGATCCTCGCGTCTTCGTCCTGCTCCATCCCTATAGAGAGAACTACCATCTCAAATTCTTCCTCTTTCGTCTCAGATTCAAGTGTATCCTCATAAGATAGAACTAAATTTCCGTTCTTCTTCTCATAGATCTCACCTACTATGCCTCTCACAAATAAAACGCCCATCCTCTGCGTCTTCTCGTAGTATTCCTCGTATTCCGGACCTCCCGCCCTTATATCCGTGTAAAAGATCTTTATATCAGATTCGGGATGCCTGCTCTTTATTATGTTTGCGTTCTTTATACTCACCATACAACAGACCTTGGAGCAGTACGGTCTACCAACTTTTTTATCTCTGCTTCCAACACACTGTATAAAAGCGATCTTCTTCGGAATTTTTCCATCCGAGACCCTTGCTAAAATTCCCCTTGTTGGACCCGAAGCATTTAAGAGCCTCTCAACTTCAAATGTGGTGAAGACGTTTTTAAATTCACCGTAGCCATATTCTGGTTTTTTTCTTGCATCGAAAGGCTCATATCCAGTTGCTACGATGATTGCTCCAACGGTTATCTCAAATTCTTCTTCTTTCTGATCAAAATCTATCGCATCGGCATTACAGCCCTCTTCACAAAAAAGGCATCCCGTGCAACTTTCCGGATCGATCACGGCAATCGCAGGAACGGATTGTGGTATTGGAATGTAGATCGCTTTTCTACTGCCGACGGTAAAATCATATTCGTTCGGGACCTCGACAGGACAGACACCCGCACAATCGTCTATACATCCCTTACATTTCTCCTCGTCTATATATCTCGGCTTCTTCTTTATCTTCACTCTAAAATTTCCGACGTGCCCATCAACCGAGACCACCTCGGAATATGTGAATAGCTCTATATTATCGTTGGATGAGACCTCAGACATCTTAGGCGCCAGAACACAGATAGAACAGTCGTTCGTCGGAAATACCACGTTTAAGAGTGCCATCTTTCCGCCGATCGTTGGCTTTTTCTCAATGAGGCATACTTTAATTCCAGCTTTTGCAAGCTCTAACGCCGCGTGTATGCCGGCAATACCACCCCCTATAATGAGCACGTTTCTATTAACCGGAACTTTTCGATCTTCCAAGGGCTCTAAATTTCTTGCCTTGGCGATCGCCATCTTAACGAGATCTTTCGCCTTCTCGGTTGCTTTTTTTCTGTCTTCGTGAACCCAGGAGCATTGTTCTCTTATGTTTGCAATCGCGAGGAGATATGGGTTTAATCCGGCGGACTTGATACATCTCCTGAACGTGTCTTCGTGCATCTTTGGAGAACATGAAGCTATAACAATTCGAGTTAGTTTGAACTCATCTATATCGTTTTTTATCGTCTCTTGGTTTGCGTCAGAACAGAGATAATCGATATCGCGTGAAACAACCACATCTTCTTCGTTCTTCGCAAATTCTCTGACCTCTTCTGCGTCTATGGTCCTCGCGATGTTTAAACCACAGTGGCAAACATAAACACCGATTCTCATCGCCAAAAATTTGGGGCAGTATTAATAAAACTTTTCGATCAAGGCAAAGATTAATAGACTTGTTGCAAAATAACCTAACAAACGAATGTATCCTATCCATTCACCTCAACCACCACTCAACCGCACTTGAGGTGATAATTCCACAAGCCACACGATAACAACATAACCTTATCATCGAATCCAGCTCTCCTGTTGCGAAATCTGTCTGTGGTGATCCTGAATCGCTTAATACCACAGATAGCATGCTCTACAAGGACCCTAAAGCCGCTGATA
>CABGHH010000161.1 GCA_902158745.1 Candidatus Methanolliviera sp. GoM_asphalt | reverse complement strand
ATGTACATTGAAATATGCCAAAAAGTTGAAAATCACTAGAAAAATCGATAGTGCCGTTTGACCTCTAATAATCTCATTTATTTCATCTTCGCTCCAGAAAAACCTTCTCTCCCTCAATCTTCACAGAAAAACCGATCCCTTTCAGATAATCCCTTGCCTTTCCATCTCCAAAGATCAGCAGATCCAATAGATCTTCCTCTTCATCTATGTCCGTCCCTGCCAACATCGAATCATATATGAGATATGAAAGACCATTTCTTCTTGCAATCTCCTCATGGTTTTTGAAGCTTATCCCATAATAGTTTACTTTAAATCTCGACGGATCCCTTATGAAGAGTACGTTCGTCCCCCCTTTTCTGCCTGGAACGATCACCACCTCCTCCCTTCTTCCCAATATTCTTTCGACGATCTTAGATGTTATTAAAGGGAGATCGGACATTAAGATGAGCACGGGATTTTTCTCTTTTTCCTTAGATAAAATCTCGTTTAGAACGTCATTTAACCCTTTTTTGCTGATTAAAATGTCATAACCTCCTAATTCAATCTCAGAGGTAGAAAGGATGGATACCTTCATCTCCAACGGATTTAATGATTTTAGCACGTCTTGAAGCATTTTAAAGGAAAATTCTTCTCTCTCGTCCATGCTCATCACGTTGGACAACCTCGATTTTGCTCCTTCCAATTTAAATGGTATTATCGCATGCACTTTACCCAATTTTACTTTAAACACCCCCAAAAAGATATATATCAAATGCTTCTTTAACCGATGTTACGTGGTCAACAAACATAAATATGTAACTTTCTCCAAAAACGTCTTCATTCCCGTAACGAACATCTGCAGAAATAGATGTTATTATTGCGGATTTAGGAGAGATATAAGAGATGAGGATGCTTTTTTGCTCAACTTTGACGAAGTAGAAGAAATTTTAAGGAGAGGAAGAGAGAAGGGATGCTCAGAGGCGTTATTCACGTTCGGAGAGTATCCTGAAGCGGTGGAGGGCTTCAAAGAGATTCTTGAGGAGGAGGGATATGAGAGTTTCATCGAATATGTGAGGGATCTCTGTGAACGCGCATTGGATATCGGAATGCTTCCCCACACGAACCCCGGCTCGATATCATTCGAGGAACTGAAGATTTTAAAAGATGTGAACGCGAGCATGGGACTTATGCTTGAGAGCACAGCGAGACTGAAAGCGCATGAGAAGAGTCCGGGAAAGGATCCACAGATCAGAATCAGAACGATTGAAGATGCCGGAAAACTGAAGATACCATTCACGACGGGTATATTGGTTGGAATAGGAGAGAGAAGAGAAGATAGACGAAGATCTTTGGAGGTGATAAGAGATTTATATGAGAAATATGGGCACATACAAGAGGTGATCATACAAAATTTCGTTCCAAAGAGAGAGACAAAGATGGAGAATTATAGGGCTCTTCCGATGGACGAACTTGTGGAAACAGTGAGTCTTGCAAGGGAGATACTTCCCAAGGAGATTGCGATCCAGATACCTTCAAATCTCGTTCCGCTTGAGATGATTCCAGAGATGATGAGGTGTGGGGCGAATGACCTTGGAGGCATCTCACCGATAACCCCGGATCACATAAATCCGGAGTCAAAATGGCCATCTGAGGAAGACCTGAGGGAAATTTTGGGTGACTTGTTTTTGTTGAAGGAGAGATTCCCCATATATCCGGCATTCATTTGCGAAAGAAAGGATGGGTTAGAGAAGAATGACGGATGGTATAGTGAAAGAATTAGTAATCTGATCGAGAGATATGCGGATGATGATGGATTCAAGAGAGAAGGATGAACTGATCGATAACGCGTGGAGGGGAGAATTAGAGAGAAAGGACGCGATAGATCTCTATCGTATATATCCCCTCGAATTATTTGAACTTGCCGATTCGATGAGGAGAGAGACCGTCGGAGAATACATCACGTATGTTGTGAATAGGAATATCAACTTCACCGATCTTTGTATCGGCGATTGCGCCTTCTGTGCGTTTAGGGGAAGAGAAGGATACATCTTATCGATGGAAGAGATCTTAGAAAAGACGAGAGACGCGGTGGGGCGAGGTGCTACCGAGGTCTGCATACAGGGCGGACTTCTTGAGGGGATGAAGCTTGAAGATTATTGTACCATAACAGAGAGGATTAAAGATGAATTCCCAAAGATACACATACATGCCTTCTCTCCGATGGAGATCTATCACATGGCGAAAAACTCTAAAATAGATACCATATATGCGTTGAAAGAGCTTAAAAAGTCGGGATTGAATTCTATGCCTGGCACAGCGGCAGAAATACTTGTGAATAGGATCAGAGAGAAGATCTGTCCGCACAAACTATCCTCGGAAGAGTGGGAGAGGATCGTAAAAGAAGCTCACGGGATAGGAATTCCAAGCACGGCTACGATCATGTATGGGCACATTGAAACCCTGGAAGATAGGATAGATCATATTCTTATGATAAGGAGGATACAGGAAGAGACCAACGGCTTTACAGAGTTCATTCCCCTTCCGTTCATGTGTGAGAATAATGAGTTGGGAAAGATCGCCAGGAGAAGAGGAGGAATAGACGACCTTAGGGTGCACGCGATTGCAAGAATACTTTTATATGGTGCGGTCGATAACATACAAGCATCTTGGGTAAAACTTGGACTAGAGATGGTTCAATTGAGTTTTCTATGTGGCGTAAATGACCTTGGGGGAACACTGATGGAGGAGAAGATATCAAAGTCATCTGGATCCAAGGCAGGAGAGTATCTATCCCCCGAGGAGATGGAGGCGATGATAATTGATGCGGGAAGAATTCCTAAGAGGAGAGACACGCTTTACAATATCATAATTTAAAGAGGATATTATCAGATGCAAAAGTGGGTAAAATATACGATTGCGCTCAGCGTCATATTTGTTGTCTTATGCGTCGTTTTAGTGGTCTTGCTCAAGCTCTACGCACCGCCAGATCTTTTATCTGGTGCTTATATGAAACAATACCTGAAGTATGGATACTTTGGCCTCTTTTTTATTACATTTTTGGGAGGTTCATTCATACCTGCGGGAAGCCCTGCTGCAGTTGGAGCGGCGGGAATGTTTGGTATGGAGACCTTGCCTACAATTCTCGTTGCAGCAGTGGGCTATACTTTAGGCATATATCTAAACTATTTCCTGGCACAGAAGTTGGGAAGGCCCTATGTAGAACGAAAGATGTCTAAAGAGGCATATGATGATATCTCTCGGTGGTGGAATAGGTGGGGGTATCTTCTTATCTTCGCATTCGCTCTGTTACCTATACTACCATTTAATTTTCTTGCGTTGTTCTGCGGTCTCTTTGGAGTTAATCTCCTCTATTTCCTCCTCATCAATTTTGGGAGTAATCTATTAAATTCTTATGTCTTCGTTGTTATAGGTAGTTCTATTGGAGATTGGCTCGGATTTATTTAATTTATTCTTGGGTCATCAAAAAAAGATGATAAAAATGGAATATAAGAACTTGATTATGAAGAGAAAAGAGCATGTCGGAATTATCACGATGAATCGTCCATATACTCTAAACGCGCTGAACAGTGATCTCATGTCAGAGATGCTGACGGCTTTCGAGGAACTCGAGGATGATGAGAGAATCGGAGTGATTGTACTCAGGGGGGCAGGAAAATCATTTTGCACTGGCCACGATCTGAAGGAGCTTGCGACCCTCTCTCCATTAAATAGGCGTAAAGTCTTTGGGAGATCCGTTAAAATTTGGGAGTATATTGCTAGAATGACAAAACCCGTGATTGC
>CABGHH010000160.1 GCA_902158745.1 Candidatus Methanolliviera sp. GoM_asphalt | reverse complement strand
TAGTCGGCTATGGTTTTATTCCCACTAAAGAAGAGAATGTTGAAAGTGGAGATAGGGTAAGCATCAAATATGTATGGTATTTGGAAGACGGAAGAGTTTTAGATACAAATAGAAGAGGCGTCGCCGAAGAGAACGGAATATTTCATCGTCCGTTTCTCCCGTCGGTTTTTATCGTTGGAGAAACGTTGAACAATACTTATTTGAAAGGTCTGGACGAAAAACTGATTGGGACGAGCGAAGGTGAAGAGAAGAAGATATATTTTAATCCGTACCTATTGAAAAACTCAGAAATAACGATTCCAAAGAAGAATTTTGAGACGATCCCCAAGAAAGGTGATATTTTATATAGGCCTTTGGCAGGCGTAGTCACAGGTGTCTCCGAAGAAGGCGTAAATATAAACTGTGCATACACATTTGATATAAAAGTCATCTCAATTGAGAAGAAGTAATCTTTGTTCTAATAGACATTCACGATCGGAAATTTATCCCATAGTTCTCTGTTGTAGTTATGGGCTACCAAAAATCCATTTTTATTAATATCGTAGAGCATTGGAAATATCTTTGGAGAATCTTCGTAATAAATTAAACAATCTCTATACAACCCCTCAAAATCGTCGTATTTTGTTTTAGAGTTATAGATAACATAAGAGATATCTAAATTGTTCTCTTCAAAAATGTGATCAAGAGATCGCTTCGTATAAAAATTATATTGCTTATCTCTCCCGGTTATGAATGCTATATCTTCATCTTCATATTTTTTTAGCAGATCTATCCCCATCGGATAGTATTGGACATTTTCTTCCGGTATGAAGTATATCTCATGAAATAGCTCAAATATGTCCTCCTTTTCCAAGGAAAGATCGGACAAGTCCCAGTTATTTATCTGAGAGGATTTGTAATCCCCGTTATATCTTCCATTATATATATCCAAAATCATAGTTAAGATATCTATAACCACCCCATCTATATCAAATATGACCTCACACATCCTTTCTCCGATCTTTCATTAAATTAGATGGGCCCGCGGAGATTTGAACTCCGGATCTCCGCCGTGTGAAGGCGACGTCATAACCCCTGGACCACAGGCCCTGAATTTAAATGACGTTTTTGGTTTTTACATCTGATCATATAAAAATATAATTGATTACTTTGCCGCTCATTCATCACAAATTTTTTCATATCTCCGTGATCGTGCCGGCGTTGTTGAAGAAGAATTTATCGCCGAACTCCTGTGATAGCCTAACAGACGCTAACATTCCGGTGCAGTGAGAACATCCCAGTTTTTTGATATCGAATTTTTTGAGCTCGTCAATTGTGATCTTTAAACGTTCCTGTGATGCTGTAACTAGGTGAGCACCACCAAATACGGCATGGATATCTTTCATTTCCGTGAGTTCTTGGGCATATTGTAAGGTATTGATTATTCCCCGATGACAACAGCCCAAAATTATAATCAGTCCCTTATCAGTTTTAATGAAAATTGCTCTATCGTCAAATAGCGGATCTGGATGAAACTCGCCATCTTCTTTGATATATAGACCGGACTCTATCTTCTCGTATGCGGTGGTCATAGGAATCTCGCCGGCAACCACGATATCGTCGGTGATCCATACCGGTTCTCTGGTCAAATTAAAGGATGCCCCCAGATCTTCCAGTTCTTCTCGTTGATAAGGCATTCCAACGTAGTTATAGCTTCCTTCTTCGAGGCGACGGGCTTGTGGAGAAACCCAAAACTTTGGAACCCAGATATCTGGATGTGCAACCACCTCTATTTTCTTTCCTCCTCTGCTCAGCAATATTTCTCTCAGACCGCCCGTATGATCAGAATGGCCATGGCTCAAAACGATCTTATCTATTGCAGAGAGATCTACTCCCAGTAAAGGAGCATTATAGACCACTGAATTACTTGCGCCTGTATCCAGCAAGATTTTGAGACCATCTACCTCTACTAAGATGCTAATTCCCCATTCGGCGAGCAATCCCATCCTTGCCGCGGTGTTCTCGCTCAACGTTACTATTCTCATTTTTACTCCTCAAAAAATCTTCTTTTTTCTTCAATAAAAATATTCTTATGGCTATTATAATATCTAACATATAGACGATCTAAAGCCGATCGTATATCACATCCGGCACCTTCATCAATATAGGTCCCAAGATCGCAAGTATCAACACATATAATGCGGTGAATGCCCCTATAGGTGCCAAACATGCGGCACCCATTGCAATATTTGAGATGATAACAGAGAACTCGCCTCTGGAAACACTTCCAAAACCGATATTCAACGATGCCCTCCTTGAAAATCCGTTGATTTTTCCAGAGATACCTCCTGAAAATACCTTCCCAACGATTGATAAAGGTACTGCAATCAATAATGCGAGCCAGACATCACCGAATGCCCAAAAATTTATCGTCATACCAAAGGCGAAGAAGAACATCGAGGCGAAGACATCTCTAAACGATGCGATCTTCTCCTCTATCTTCCCTACATGTGCTGTCTCGGCAAATACAAGACCGATCAAAAATGCTCCTACGGCAGCCGAGATGCCGATCATATCTGCAACACCTGCTACCAATAAGAGCATAGAGAACAAAAATATGACGAACAACTCATCGGATTCGATCTCGACGATCTCACCGATCCTTCTACCGTATCTTCTCGCGATCACGATGAATATAAGGCAGAAAGAGATGGATTTTATGATAGATAATGAGATGGATGCCAGCTTTGCATTCTCGCCTAACGAGATGCCGGATAGTACGGCTATAAATACGGCAATGAATATATCCTCAAATATCATCGTCCCAAGTACAAGCTCGGTCTCAGGATTTGCAAGCCGCCTTAGATCGGTTAGAGACTTCGTTATTATTCCAGAACTGCTCATATATACAATGCCTGCTAAAAATAAGCTCTCCATCTGTGACCATCCGAACGCTATGCCAAGAAGATATCCCATCGGTAGATTAATTGCCAGATCCAAGACTCCAGAGGAAATTATCGGTTTTCCAGCACGCATAAGCCTTCCAACAGAGAATTCCAATCCTAAAAAGAAGAGCAGGAATATGACGCCGAGTTTCGACATGAACTCTATAATCCCCGGATTGCTTATCAAATTAAATCCATGAGGACCGATCGCCATACCGCATAAGATGTACGCAGGGATGACGGATTGTCTCAGTTTTACCGCCAAGAGACCGCCGATTGCAACTAAAAGAAAGGCAACTCCGATCTCTAACAGTTCCTCCATCAGATTGTCCTGATCTAACCCGTCTTAAAGATCAGTTCTTCAAATGCTGGAAATTTCTCCTCGGTTCCGATCGCTACGATGGTATCATCTTCTCTCAAGCAGACGTCTGGGGTCGGGTTCGGTATGCTCTCAGAACCCCTAATGATTGCTATTATCGAGACGCCTGTTCTTCTTCTTATCTCCTTCTCTCCGATGCACTTATTCACCACGGGAGAAGTCTTCGGCAGCTTGTACCATTCTATCACCAACTCGGATAATACGGCCTCTAAATCCTTGACGATCTTTGGTTTAAAATATACCCCGGCAAGTATGGCACCGATCTCTCTTGATTCCTCATCGTTAAGCTCGATCACGGCAGAACAGGGAAGTTCATTTCCATCCCCAAAGCAGTATAATTCCCTCTTCCCATCGTTATGCACGATCACCACCAGTTTATTTCCCGTTTCAGTTCGTTCAAGGGTATATTTTTTTCCGACGCCTGGCAGGTCGGCCTCTTTGATCTCTCTCAAGTACCATCACCCAATCGTAATCATATCT
>CABGHH010000159.1 GCA_902158745.1 Candidatus Methanolliviera sp. GoM_asphalt | reverse complement strand
TTCAGAAAGCCAGTAGTGAAGAAGCATGAAGGCTCCGCCCACTTCGTCGTACAGATCTCGGTCCAGAGGCTCTCGCAGTTTTCCCTAATCTTTACCGTCTCACCTAAGGTTATCTTCCCCACCTTGCAGTATTCCATGAAATTGATGACACGCCTGATTACTTCATCCTCATATATCCCTGCGTCCATTAGACGCTCGCCGACCTCTTTTCCCGCCTTGGCCCCTCCCATCCTCAACGCCATCCGATATCTCTCCCCGCCCGCCATAGCAAGGACATTTCCGGCCATAAGGAAATCGGTTCCCAACGTCCGCCCCTCAACAAGGGGCTTCTTGTCGAGCAGAAATCCCATAAGGCGATCCATCAACCGTTCGTGTATCCTTTCGATGACCGAACTGTCTTTCTCTAGAGAGTCCTCTAGCTCCTCAATTTCTCCCGGTACTAGCTTAACTTCACAGTATGGGTCTCCACGCCCTATGCACTTCGTCTCAACGGCGTTCCAATCCCTCGGCTCTTTCTCAAGCCCTTTACACCCGCCTGCTATAGAAGGAGGTATCATCGAAGCCATGATGGCGCCGATGTTCTCGAATCCCCAACAGTCAATGCTCTCGTATATTCTAATGTAGTGTTCATCAGGCTTAGATGCGTCTTCGATGTATTCCATAGCACAGTCGCCCCGCTGCCTAAATAATCTCGAAAAAAACCTCACCAGTTTTTTCATATCTTTGACCTTACTGAAGTTCTTGGGTATCAACAGTCTAAAGAGAAGTCGTCTGTGCCAGGGAAACAACGGGATCATTTCTCGGAACAATGCGGCATACTCCTTCCATACTTCGTATGTCACTATTGGAAACCTCTTGGGATCCCATAGTATACCACTCCATCGCATAAAGTTCGGCCAGAAAAGATTCACTGCAAACTGCCCAAGCTCTCCCTTGAGCGCCCCGCTCTGCATCGCTTCCACAGCACGTCTAATGAACTCCTGATTCCAAATCTTGGCATCAAGTGCGCGTTCTTTCCAGATCTTGTCCGTAGGAACCTCAATTCTTGTGGGTTCCGTCTTAGGATGCTTCACCACATCCAGCACCCTCTTTCCCCCCTTTACCTCCATCCTTATTACGCCGTTAGAGAGGCTCATCATAGCCACAAGGTCTTCTTCCTTACCACAGCCCTCACATCCATCAAAGCCACCACCGAATTCCCGTCTGCGGCGAATTTCGCTAGGCAAAGCCTCATAAATCTGAAGACTTCCTCTTTGTTGAAAAGGTAGGGAGATGTAAGGGAATCAAAAGCGAGGAGAATGTCTTTCTTACCAATTTTCTCCTGCAGTTTAGCAATTGCCATGCTTATGCTGTTCAGGTCTTCGCAATTAGCACCTATGGTGTCTGACCGCTTTGGGGCTTCCAAACCCACTGTCTGAGCGAAAGCGTCAACAAAGTTCAGCACCACCGGCTCTCCCATGCCTTTCTCTCTTAAATGCCCAATGACCCCAGAGGGACTTTGTTCAGTGGTTACAAATATGATAGGTCTCTCCGCAGCTATGCTGTTGAGTACCATCTGATGGTAGAAGGTTGATTTTCCTGCTCCCGGAGGTCCAACCAGCAGGATCAAATTTTCTTTCGGTACCTCCTGTATTTCAGCAAGAGACAATCCTCTTTTCTCCATGTTATTCCCTCCTCCTATTGTTATTTATTATATGATTTCCCACTCGCAGTATGGGTCACCAGCAGCAATGCACTTTATTTCCCTGACATGCTGGTTCTTGACGGCTGAGAAAAGACCATTCAAAAAACCTGTAGTGAAGAAGCAGGAAGGCTGCTTCTCGTGTTTTAGAATTGTGGTTCGTAGGCTCTCACAGTTCTCACTGATTCTTACCGTCTCACCCAGGGTGACCTTACCCACCTTGCAATAATTCATAAAATCAAGCACCCGCTTGACGGCTTCATCCTCGCTCAGGCCAGCCTTCATCAGACGCTCACCGATTTTCCTGGCGGATCTGGCGCCTCCCATCATCTGTGCCCTTCGGTATCTCTCGCCGGCGAGATTGAGGAGACCCATACCATGGATAAGCACATGGAGCCAAACGTCACTACCCAACCTGGGTCTCTCTACCAAAGGTTTTCCCTCAAGCAGAAATCCCATAAGCCGCTCCATCAACCGCTCGTGTATCCTTTCCACCAGCGAGCTATCCTTTTCAAGAGAAGCCTTCAATCCATCGATTTCCCCTGGGACAAGTTTGAACTCACAGTAAGGGTCGCCCAACCCGAGGCACTTGGTCTCAATAGCGTTCCACTCTCTGCCGTCCTTTTCTGACATTTTGCAGGAACCGGCAAGCATAGGAGGAACATGGGAAGCCATGGCAGAGCCAATGTTTTCGAACCCTACACAGTCGGAGTTTTCGTAGACCCTAAAGTAGTGCTCATCCGTCTTGGAGATATCCTCAAGGTATTCCAGAATGCCGCTGCGTTCCTTGTCCATGCTCTCGAGAGCCACTGTCTTCAACGCTCTCTTCATGTCTTTGACCTTGCTGAAGCTCTTCGGGAATAAGCCCAGAGACTGCAAAGAAAAAAGCACCTTGAAGCCAAGTCTCATGCTCCATGGATACCCCGGTATTGCCGATTGCCCTGAGGCACTCTCATATTTGTTCATCTCATACAGCATTGTCGGAAACCCTTTGGGATCCCACAGCATGCAGCTCCAGTGGGCAAGGTTGGGCCAGAATAGATGGACAAAGTCCCCGACCTCCCTTCTCACAGCTTTGCCTTTAAAGGCTGATTGGACAAACTGTCTCAACACAATCATGTCCCAATTTGTCGGCGGTCTAACTTGGGGCTCTTTCGGTTCTATGGGGACATTAATCCTTTCTGGCTCCACTCTGGGGTGTTTCACCACGTTCAGAGTTCTTGAACGCTCTTTCACATCCATTCTGAGGATGCCATCGGCGACACTCATCATAGCTCCCAGGTCTTCTTCCTTACCGCAGCCTTCATCCATTAAGGCAAGTACTGAGTTGCCTTCAGAAGCGAACTTCGCCAAGCATAGCCTCATAAATCG
This sequence comes from Candidatus Methanolliviera sp. GoM_asphalt, assembly GCA_902158745.1. Taxonomy (GTDB): domain Archaea; phylum Halobacteriota; class Methanoliparia; order Methanoliparales; family Methanoliparaceae; genus Methanolliviera. The sequence continues at coordinate 781 of CABGHH010000159.1, read as the reverse complement.
AAATATTTCCTTCTCGTTGAAAAGGTATGGAGAGGTCAGGGAATCAAAAGCTAATAAAACATCACGCCGGCCAAGTCTTTCCTGCAGCTTGGCAATAGCCATACTGATGCTATTTAGGTCTTCGCAGTTGGCGCCTATAGTGTCGGGGCGCTCCGGGGTTGCTGCCCCTACAGTCTCACCGAAAGCGTCAACGAAACTGAGTGCACCAGGCGTGGGTGAAGCCCCGCCTCTCTCTTTCAAAAGGTCTATGACCTCAGAAGGGCCGTGCTCGGTAGTAACATATATGACTGGCCTGTCCATGACCAGCCAATTAAGCACAGCTTGATGGCAGAACGTGGATTTGCCTGCTCCTGGAGGTCCTGTAAGCAGAATAAGGTTATTCTTCGGCACCTCTTGTATTTCGGCTAATGACAATCCTCTTTTCTCCATCTCTCCACCTCCTCTAACGGTGACTAACTATACGAACTCCCACTCACAATAAGGGTCTCCAGCAGCGATACACTTTATTTCCCTGACGTGCTTCTTCTTGACCGCTGAGAAGAGGCCGTTCAGGAAACCGGTAGTGAAGTAACATGAAGGCTCTTTCGCATGTTTGAAGAGCGTAGTTCGTAAGGTCTCACAGTTCTCTCTGATTCTTACCGTCTCACCCAGTGTGACCTTACCCACCTTGCAGTGCTCCAGAAAACGGACGACGCGCTTCAACGCTTCATCTTCACTTAACCCTGCCTCCATCAGGCGTTCACCGACAATCTTTGCTGACCTGGCAGCCCCCATCATCTGT